>NZ_BAXD01000035.1:0-24969 GCF_001310395.1 Halolactibacillus sp. JCM 19043 | reverse complement strand
AAATAATTAACTGTCCGTGTCAGACAGTAAATATATCATAGCATAGCGACTTTACACTGTCAACATAAAATATTCACAATTATCAAAAAATGTCGATGTGCGCGTTCGAAATGCAACGTTTTCTATCATAACGAATCCTTACTTGAATGTCAATGATGAATATACAAATACTTTACGTCTCTACTCTATTCTTTACCAAGAGTCATGACATGGATTAAAAAAAGAGCATGCACCGTTTATTATAGTACATACTCTTTTTGTCTATTTAATTCGCTACGATGTTAACAAGTTTACCAGGCACAACAATAACTTTACGCACGGTTTTATCTGCTAGCTTCTCTTTGATTTGATCATGCTCTAGGGCAAGTTTTTCTAAATCTTCTTTAGATATGTCTTTGTTAACCATCATCTTCGCACGGTTCTTACCTAGAATTTGAATGACGATCTCAACTTCACTTTCAACAAGCTTCTCCTCATCAAAAGTTGGCCAAGCAGCATAAGCAATCGTTTCTTCATTACCAAGTAGTTGCCACAACTCTTCAGCCAAGTGAGGGGCTACAGGTGACAGTAATTTCACAAAGCCTTCCGCATAAGCGGTCTTAATCTCATCCGCCTTATACGCTTCATTAATGAAGACCATCATTTGTGAGATCCCTGTATTAAACTTCAATTCTTCAAAGTTTTCCGTGACCCGTTTGACCGTTTCGTGATACACCTTTTCTAATGTATCATCTGATATGTCGACTTTTACTTTACTCGTTATCTGGCTTGTTTCCTCATCAACATAAAGGCGATACACGCGATCTAAGAATCGCCGCGCACCGTCAAGACCGTTTTCTGACCAAGCAATTGATGCATCAAGTGGTCCCATAAACATTTCATAGAGACGCAATGTGTCCGCTCCATGTGACGCAATAATTTCATCTGGGTTCACGACATTACCTTTAGATTTACTCATCTTCTCATTGTTTTCACCAAGGATCATCCCTTGGTTAAACAATTTCATAAACGGTTCTTTTGTTGGTACAACTCCGATATCATATAAGAATTTATGCCAGAAGCGTGCATAAAGTAAGTGTAAGACAGCGTGTTCTGCTCCACCAATATACACATCAACTGGTAGCCAGTCTTTTAACGCCTCTGGGTTAGCTAATTGTTCACTGTTATCCGGATCGATAAAACGCAGGAAATACCAACAGCTCCCTGCCCATTGCGGCATCGTATTGGTTTCACGGCGCCCTTTCATACCTGTCTCTTCATCTACAACATTCACCCAGTCATCAATAATCGCAAGGGTGATTCACCTGTACCTGAAGGCTTAATTTCATCTGTCTTTGGCAACACGAGTGTAAGCTGTCTTCTTTAACGCCTGTTGTTGTTCCATCTTCCCAGTGAATAATTGGAATAGGTTCGCCCCAATAGCGTTGACGGCTAAAGAGCCAGTCTCTTAAACGATAAGTAACTTTTTTCTCACCCTTATGATGTGTTTCTAACCAATCAATCGCTTTGTTAATTCCGTCTACTTTATTTAATCCATTTAAGAAGTCAGAATTAATGTGCGGGCCATCTTCTGTAAAAGCAGCTGTTTCAATATCGCCACCTTCAAGAACCGGAATGATGTCTAAATCGAATTTTTTCGCAAATTCATAGTCGCGCTCATCATGGGCAGGAACAGCCATAATTGCCCCACTTCCATAACTAACAAGGACATAGTCAGCAATCCAAATAGGAACTTCTTTACCGTTAATTGGATTAATCGCGTAAGCACCAGTGAACACACCGGTCTTGTCTTTTTGCAACTCAGTACGTTCTAAATCGCTTTTTGACTTCACTTGATCAATATATGTTTCAACCGCTTCACGTTGATCATCAGTCACTATTTCATTTACAAGGTGATGTTCCGGTGCAAGCACGGTATACGTCGCCCCAAAGAGTGTATCTGGACGTGTCGTAAACGCTGTAAATGACGTGTCATGGTTTTTTATTTCAAATGTTACATTTGCCCCTTCAGAACGACCAATCCAGTTACGTTGCATATCTTTAATGCTTTCTGGCCAATCAAGCTCATCTAAGTCCTCAAGTAAACGATCTGCATAAGCCGTGATTTTTAACATCCACTGTTTCATTGGGCGACGCTCAACCGGATGCCCCCACGTTCACTCAAACCATCGATGACCTCTTCATTTGCAAGTACTGTCCCAAGTGCTGGACACCAGTTTACAGCTACTTCATCGACATAAGCTAACCCTTTTTCATAGAGTTGTAAAAAGATCCATTGTGTCCATTTATAGTAGTTAGGATCCGTTGTGGCAATTTCACGATCCCAATCATATGAAAAACCAAGCTCTTGAATTTGACGTCTAAACGTATCAATGTTTTTCTTTGTAAATTCAGCTGGATCATTTCCTGTATCAAGGGCGTACTGTTCTGCCGGTAAACCAAAAGCATCCCATCCCATTGGGTGAAGCACTTCATAGCCTTGCATTCGTTTCATACGTGATAGAATATCCGTTGCCGTATACCCTTCTGGATGCCCAACGTGTAAGCCTGCCCCTGATGGGTAAGGGAACATATCCAATGCATAAAACTTTTCCTTCGTTGAATAAGTATCTGCTTTAAATGTTTTATTAGAAAGCCAATAGTCGCGCCATTTCTTTTCAACCTGTTGATGATTAAATGACATTATTTCTCCTCCTCATGTATTATGTATAACGACAAAAGTAGAACATACGTTCTAAAATATAAAAAAGCCCTCATCCCAAAACTGGGACGAGAGCATTCCCGCGGTACCACCCAAAATTAACGCCAACAGGCGTTCACTTTCATTCTTTAACGCAGAATACGGCGGTCATTACTATTGTTCACAACCGCAACCAAACAGGTGAGTTCAACTGATCCATTGAGTAACTTTCACCGACCGTTACCTCTCTTGACAACGCATCACGCCTACTATTCCTCTTTATTGTCGTTCTTCATATTTTAATCGTATTGTAAGTAAACCGTCGTTATTTGTCAAGCAAATGTTAAAAAATCGACAAATCTCAATGCCCCTTCCATCTGTCATTATGTTAGAATAACCAACGTAACATTATTTTAATCAAGTAGGAGCGTATATTTATGACAAATCCCTTTCCATATGCGTTTGAGGACAAACGCTACCATTCATGGAATTATCATTTAAAAAATCACTTCGGTGAAAAAATTTTTAAAGTCGCCCTTGACGGTGGGTTCGACTGTCCTAATCGTGACGGCACCGTCGCTTACGGTGGGTGTACTTTTTGTTCTGCGGCTGGGTCGGGTGACTTTGCGGGTGATAGAATCGATGACTTAGAAACACAATTCAACACCGTAAAAGAAAAAATGCACCGAAAATGGCCGAACGCAAAGTATATGGGCTATTTCCAGGCTTACACTAATACGCATGCACCGGTTGAGGAGCTGCGCGAGAAGTTTGAACTTATTTTAAAACAAGACAATGTAGTCGGGCTATCGATCGGGACACGTCCTGACTGTTTACCTGATGATGTTGTTGAGTATCTAGCAGAACTTAACGAACGCACGTATCTATGGGTTGAACTCGGCCTTCAAACAATGCATCAATCAACATCTGATTTAGTTAATCGTGCCCATGATATGGCGTGTTATTTAGAAGGTGTTGAGAAGTTAAGAAAACATAACATCAATGTGTGTACACACATTATTAACGGGTTACCCGGGGAAGACTATCACATGATGCTCGATACCGCAAAAGCTGTGAGTGAAATGGATGTTCAAGGCATTAAAATCCATATGATGCACTTACTCAAAGGCACACCTATGGTGAAACAATATGAAAAAGGCATGCTAACATTCATGACTCGCGATGAGTACATCCAGCTCGTCGTTGACCAATTAGAGATTTTACCGAAAGAAATGATTATTCACCGGATTACTGGCGATGGTCCTCCTGAATTACTGATTGGTCCAATGTGGTCGATGAGCAAGTGGGAAGTCCTAAATGCCATTGATGCTGAACTCGTTAAGCGCAATAGCTACCAAGGGAAACATTACAATCAATATCCGGCGGTGCTTGCATAATGAAGCGCGTCATCCCGTACAGTCATCAATTACTAAAAGAAACCATTCAACCTGGCGACGTTGTTGTTGATGCGACAATGGGGAATGGTCATGATACGTTATTGTTGTCAGAACTCGTTGGTGAGTCTGGGTTCGTCTATGCTTTTGATATACAAGAAAAAGCATTAACTGCTACGAAACAGCGTTTAGAAGTACATCAACAACCACCACGCGAGCTTATTTTAGATTCACATGCTCATGTGGAAAATTATTTAAAACCAGAACACAACCGTCATATTAAAGCGGCGATTTTCAATTTAGGTTATTTGCCCGGCAGCGATAAAACCATTATCACTACGCCTGACTCAACCATTACCGCCGTTAAAACATTGATTGATCATTTAACGTTTGACGGTTTAGTCATTCTCGTCGTCTATCACGGTCATCCTGGGGGTGACATTGAACGAGATGCTTTAACTGCTTACTTAAGTCAATTAGATCAAAAATCATTTGATGTCCTCCGTTATGGATTCATTAATCAAAAAAATCATCCACCGTTTATTTTAGCGGTCAAAAAAAAGTAGAAACTAAGTTTCTCGACTTTTTTGCTCATTATCTAGTAATCGCGATTACTTTCAGTTCTAACATCACGTTCTTACTCTTTATTGATGCGCTTCAACATACTGTACAATCGCTTCAGCTTTATCTGTTTTCTCCCAAGGGAAGACCACATCCGTTCGACCGAAGTGACCGTAAGCGGCTGTTTGTTTAAAAATCGGTTGACGTAAGTCTAACATCTTAATAATCCCCGCTGGACGCAAGTCAAATAAATGACGGACCGCTTCAACGAGTAACTGTTCAGTTACTTTGCCTGTTCCGAATGTATCGACAGCAACCGATACAGGTGATGCGACACCAATCGCATATGCGAGCTGAACTTCACAGCGGTCCGCAAGACCAGATGCGACAATATTCTTCGCCACGTAACGCGCCGCATAAGAAGCTGATCGGTCCACTTTCGTTGCATCTTTCCCACTAAAAGCACCACCACCGTGACGAGCGTATCCACCGTAAGTATCGACAATAATCTTACGACCCGTTAAACCAGCATCACCTTGTGGTCCACCAATGACAAAACGCCCACTTGGATTGATAAAGTATTTCGTCTCATCATCCAGTAAGTCACTTGGAATGACCGGAAGAATGACGTGTTCTTTAATATCTTTTTGAATTTGACTTAATTCAATTTCTGGATGGTGCTGAGTCGAAATAACAATGGTATCAATCCGTACGGGACGATCATTTTCATCATACTCAACCGTGACTTGCGTTTTACCATCTGGACGTAGGTAATCCAATACTTTTTCTTTACGTACATCACTTAAGCGTTTAGCTAATTTATGTGATAAAGCGATCGGTAACGGCATCAGTTCAGGTGTTTCATTGTTGGCATAACCAAACATTAACCCTTGGTCCCCTGCACCGATTGCTTCAATATCTTCATCATTCATTTGACCTTCTCGCGCTTCAAGCGCTTGGTCTACTCCACCAGCAATATCAGGTGATTGTTCGTCAATTGCTGTTAAAACGGCACACGTTTCAAAGTCAAAGCCATACTTGGCACGTGTATAACCAATGTCTTTAACCGTTTGGCGAACAATTTTCGGGATGTCAACATAGGTTGATGTTGTGATCTCTCCACTCACTAATACAAGCCCCGTTGTAACGGTTGTTTCACATGCGACACGCGCAAGTGGGTCTTTTGCTAAAATAGCATCCAAAATCGCATCAGAAATTTGATCACTGATTTTATCTGGGTGACCTTCTGTAACGGATTCGGATGTGAATAAACGACGATTTAGAGTCATTCTAAATCTCCCCTTTCTGTAACATGCTTATGTTACCTCTTTATTTTGTTTTATAGCGCGTTTTCTTAGCCAACTTTATCATAACGGAACAGATAGAGAATTGGCAGATACCGTTTCTTTTTTGTTCGTCTTTTTTAGTTGTTTGTCGAAATTTGTCAATCTCGATTCGATTAGCGTACGAATGTTATCGTATCTAAACAACTCCCGCTTGTCAATATTCGTTGTCTATTTTTACTGAAGTTTTTTAACACGTAAAAAACTTTGTCACATTTTCCACCCTTTATACATGACAAAAGCTTTAAAGCACCGCGCTTTAAAGCTTTTTTTCTTCAATCCATTTAATCGCTAACGCCACAACCTCATCTTTCATAATAAAACTGTATCGCTCATCCGTTTTCAATTCTTTTGGGAGACAGTTCACTAATACCGGACCATGCGTCTCATAATACGTATCTTGGCCTATTAATTGAGCAACATCTGCAAGATAAACATTCTTAACGATTTGGTCAGCTTTTCCGTCGACATAATATTGACCGAGATAAATAAGGTGGTCAACATCGCCCCCGGTCTCCTCTTTCACTTCACGAATAGCCGCTTCCATTGCCGTTTCGCCTTTTTCTACTTTCCCACCAGGAAATTCTAGTCCACGGGTTTTATGGTGTGTTAATAACCACTGATTCCCAATTCGAGTAATGACAAGCACATGTTTTGGCTCTTTTGAAAAAGGATGATCGGAAAAAGAGAAAGTGACGGTATTATTGTAGTAATCTTTAAATATCTTCATAACAACCCCATTCTCCCTCTTCTTTTTAACCAGTATAACATATACCACTTTTCACTTTTACACTTACTTAGTCATTTAGTTCACTTGAATGAAGATCGACCTGACTAATCCTCCATTGATCTGTGTAATTAAAACGTAGCTGGATGTGATAAGGTCCGTACAATTCTATATTTTCTACTGTTTGTTCGACAATGACTTCTTTGTCTGATACTTCGGTTAACTCATACGGTATATCTTTTTCAAACCACGGGGGTAATTCTGTCGGACGTAAGTAGACGCCCTCTTCAGTCTCAGTAAAATAATAAGACACATGAGGCTCACTGACCTCCCGCGTGGCCACTTGGTCAAATTGCTCATATAATTCAGCGATTGTTGGGACATGAACTAGTCGGTAATCATCATCAATCTCTTGTTTAATATAAGTTAAATACGCCTCTGTAAGTGTCGTTAAGTCAGCTTCAGTAAAAGGGATAGATGTTTGTTTAATCGTCGCTTTATCACTCACTGCCGCTTGACGATAGCTATTTGATTCATTCGCTATGTTTTCAGACTTAGTCACGTAAGCTGATACAAAAACCGCCCCACTGACAATGATTATAATTGTTATTAAGCTGATTACCATTCGCTTCATTATTGCCACCCTCTTCTTTTATAGCCACCTTTTTATTTATCGCTCGTTCACTATAATAGTTGATTCCACAAAATCGTGACGATTAAACCTGTTCCTTATTTCCAATGCCCTCCGATTTTTTTCGCCCGAATCTTGGCTTGCCCTGCATCAGTGAGTGACGATGCACGCATCACACTATCAGCCCCGAACGTTTCTTTAAGATGATCCATCACCTCGGCAAGCTGCTCCTTTTTTATCGGATCATCAAATAACGATAATTGACGGGTCGTTTTATCTTCTAAGTGGGTTAATGTTACCCCCACTGACCGTACCGGTTGTCCGTTCCACGACTGATCGAATAGCCGTTTTGCCGCTTCGTAAATATCATCCGATACCGCTGTTGGTGCAGTTAGCTTCATTTGTCGCTTAAAACCATCGTGACGGTGAAAGTCATGTCCCCTCACATATAAATTTATGCCCGACCCAAGATAGCGTTGTTTCCGTGTTCGTCTGGCGACTTCTTCTGACAATTCACGTAAGACGACTAAAATAGCCTCCCTTTCAACATAATCATACGGTAATGTCATATGATGACCAATCGCTTTTTGTTTGACATGGGTATGTTTCGTCACCGGGCTTGGATCAATACCGTGACTAAAACGATATAACACTTCTCCATTAATACCAAAACGTTGTTTAATCCAGACAAGCGGATGGTTGGCTAAACTACCAATCGTATAGAGCCCCATTCGTTTAAAATGCGCCTCCATTCGGTGTCCTACACCAAATAAATCGCCTATAGCCTAGGCCACAATTCGGCTTCTATTTGGTCTTTAGTTAGCTCATAGATACCCGTTGGATGCTTTTTCGCAAAGTGATCACACGCCATTTTAGCCAACACCTTTGTCGGACTATCCCTATCCGCGATTCAATCCCAATCGTATCTAAAATCTCATCATGGATGGCTTGAGCCATATGATTTCGGTCTTTAAAGAGATGTACCGTATGTGTGACATCGACAAATTGCTCATCAATCGAATACACTTCCACTAAATCTGTATATTTTTCTAAAATACGCGTGATTTGCATTGAGACATCAATATACAGCGCCATATGTGGCTTGATAACTTTTACACCAGGACACTTAGCCCGAGCTTGCCACAATGGTTCAGCTGTTTTTATTCCGTAAGCTTTTGCCTTTGGACAGGCAGCAAGGATAATGCCACTGCGCTGATTCGGATCCCCCGCAACAACGATAGGTTCATGCCGAAATCGCGGATGTGTCACTTTTTCAATAGAGGCATAAAATGACTGCATATCGACTAAAAAAATAATCCGTTCCATTAAAAAAACCTCCAGAGTAAGACCGCGTTGTTTATCTCATTATAAACGAACACACGTTCTTTTTCTAGAGGATATTTGTTCCATCACTTTATTCAAGCGAGACATCACTTCCTTTGTTGATTCGCAAACGGTACCCTTTATTACGGACAGTCTCTATCATCTCTCCTGCTTCTTTTAACTTCTGTCTAAGACGACTGATAAAAACATCGATGATACGGACATCTGATTCTTCCGCATGACTCATCACTAATTTTACTAACGTTTCACGGGTTAACACTTTTTCCGGATGAAGCAATAAAGCATACAGCAGCATCGCTTCTTTTTCTGTGAGCGTGACCGGTTTATCTTCAACATAAGCGGTTTGTGTATCAACACGGAGTGAGAGGATACCAAACTTAATTGTCTGATTGGATTCTGTTAGAAAATGAAAATTCCCCCGTCTTTCCACTGCGCGGATACGTGTTAAGAGCTCTCTTAGGTCGAACGGTTTAACTAAATAATCATCAGCTCCTAACTCTAACGACAGCATACCATCCAGTTTCATCGGTTCAGAAACGAGTACCATTAAACAACCATTAAATTTTAAACGTCGTAAATCCGCACAAAGATCGGCACTTTGATAATATAACGCACGATCAATAATAATATGCGTTGGCTCAACTGTACTTATTAGATAATGCAATGACGGCTCTGATTCCACGACCCAAATTGAATAACCTTCCCGTTTAAACGACGGCTCTATTTGAGCGATGAGCTCTTTATCTTCACTTAAAAGAATTAATACACGTGACATCCTTTCACCCTCTTCGTCTATAAATATCTAGTATTTAGTCTAACGAATAGATGTTAGCTAGAAATGAATAGAAGGTAAAGTTTATGTAAAAAAAGCCACATAAAAAGCTATGCCGAAAATGGCATAGCTTTTAGTAAAAGACTCAAATTAAGCTGATAGTTTCACATGAGCCTGTTTTTGAGCAATCCACGGCTTCAACTTAACAAATAACGGGACAAATAGAATGGAGACAATGACACCTTTAATTAAGTTGAAAGGGACAACGCCCGCAAAGATCGTTCCAAGTAAAACACTTGGTGTTAGTTGTTCAAAGCCCATAAACGCACTATAAATTGGTAGTAATACAAAATAGTTTAAGATACCCATCGCAATGGTCATAACGACAGTTCCGACAACAAGACCGGAAATGAGACTTTTTTGACCTTTGTACTTGTGATAAACCATCGCAATTGGCACAACAAACGTCACACCAGCGATAAAGTTAGCTAACACACCCACCGGATCGGCTGCACCTGATAATGCAAGGTAAAGCAGGTTTTTAATCAATTGCACAACCACACCCGCCATTGGCGAGAAGATAAGCGCCGCAAGTAGTGTTGGTACTTCACCAAAATCTACTTTTAAATACGGTGGTAGGAAAGGTAATGGAAAGTTTAAAAACAGTAAAACCATCGAGACCGTTCCAAAGAGTGATAAAATAATCAGTTTTGTTAATTGTGATGTTTGACCTTTTTTCATGTCGACATCCTCCTTCATCTTGTTTATCGATTGGGATCTTTATGATGAAGGGAGAGTAACATTCTTGAACATTAAAAAGACCTAAAGCACATACTTTGGGCTTTAGGTTTAATGGCATCAAGAAATAAATGGTCGATGACCATTTTACTCCATATCTTCTCCCATCCAGACTTTAACTGTCGGCTCTGGACTCTCACCAGATCCACCGCACACGTGCGGGTCACGGACTTCTAACAAAGGTTAGTTACCGTCGGTCGGGAATTACACCCTGCCCCGAAGATTCAATCGATATTTTATTATAGTTACAGTATAGCGCGACTTATGAAAAAAGTGAAGAGTTTTGCATGAACTTTTTTCACAAAGTTTAAAGTTATGTATTTAAAGTGCCTCTCCGTTTAAAAAAAGAGACACAAAACCCGCCTCAATTATAATGAGACGGGTAATGACTAGTCTTCTAACGGATTTAAATTTTCTTTACCTGTCATATGAAGGATCCAATCGACGATTAAATCGATTTCTTCTTCAATATCTTTAATACTTGCGGTTTCAACAGGTGAGTGCATATAACGTAGCGGTAAAGACACTAAGCTAACCGGCACACCTTGATTAGTTAAACGCATTTTATCAGCATCCGTTCCCGTCATACGCGGCGTTAATTCATACTGCACGTCCATATTTAAACGTTTGGCTGCTGCTTCTAACCATTGATTGATTTTTCGGTTAATCGGAGCACCTTTGGCAAGGACTGGTCCACCGTCAAGAATGATATCTCCGTATTTGTTTTTATTGACATGTGGATAATCTGTCGCAAATGTCACATCACACGCAATCGCAAGCGTTGGATTAATCCCACTTGCCGCAAAGTAAGCCCCACCCATATTCGTCTCTTCATTGACCGTACTCGCGGCATAGACACCGACATTTAAGTCTTTTCCTTTTAGTTTACGTAAGACTTCTCCAACAATAAACTGCCCGGTACGGTTATCAAGACCGCGACCGGTAATATAGCGGTCCATCAATACATCAGGTGAACGGTCATATACGGCCAGATCACCAATTTGAACAAACGCACTGATCTCTTCTTTCGACTTTGCCCCACAATCAATGTATAGATCATCGACATCAAAGTCTCCTTTTATGCCACCATGGTGCTGGGCATTCACACCAATTACTCCAGTCAACGTTTTATGACTACCCATTACATGCACACGCATCCCAATGGCAGCCTTCGGGTTGACACCACCCATTTTATCAAAGTATAAAAAACCATTCTCATCTATCCGATTAATCACGAGCGCAATTTCATCGCAATGTCCCGCCAGTAAAATTTTAAAATCTGCCTCTTTATTTAAGACGGCAATCGCATTACCGGCATGATCAGTAATGATCTCATCAGCATACGGTTTCATGTAGTCGATCCACGTTTTTTGAATCGCCATTTCCATACTAGACGGAGATGGCGTTTTAAGTAAGGTCATTAAAAAATCTTGATTTTCTAACGTCAATAGTAACGCCTCCTGTAGCTTTTATTGGACATTCTCTGTTCTTGCTCATCAAAAGAGCCACGCACTTTTATTAGTATCGCTTCTTTAACGAAAAAAATCAAGGCATCCTAGGACACCTTGATTGTTAATCGTTAAAAAATTACAAACGTTTTTCTAACGCTTTTTTCTCTTCTTCGAATCCTGGTTTACCAAGTAAAGCAAACATGTTTTTCTTATAAGCTTCTACACCTGGTTGATCAAATGGATTCACACCGAGTAAGTAACCGCTAATCGCACATGCCTTTTCAAAGAAGTAGGCACATAACCGAATGTATAAGCATTTAATTCTGGTAAGTGAACAATGAGGTTAGGTACTTGACCATCTGTATGAGCTAAGAGGGTACCTTGGTACGCTTTTTCATTCACAAAGTCAACGGTCTCACCGGCAAGATAATTCAAGCCATCTAAGTCTTGTGGGTCTTCTTCAATTGTTAAGTCATGACGTGGTGATTCAACGTGAAGCACTGTTTCAAAAATATCACGACGTCCTTCTTGTACGTATTGACCTAATGAGTGAAGATCGGTTGAAAAGTTAGCTGATGATGGGTAAATCCCTTTAAAGTCTTTCCCTTCACTTTCACCAAACAGTTGCTTCCACCATTCGTTGAAGTATTGTAATGCTGGTTCATAGTTAATCAGCATTTCAATTGTTTTACCTTTATTGTAAAGGACATTACGCACAGCCGCATATTGATATGCAGGGTTCTTATCTAAATCCGGTTCACTAAAGTCAACCTGTGCTTGGTGAGCCCCTTCCATCATGTCATCAATATTGACCCCACTTGCCGCAATGGGTAATAAACCAACCGCTGTCAGTACTGAATAACGGCCACCAACATCGTCAGGAATGATAAAGCTTTCATAACCTTGTTCTGTCGCCAATGTTTTAAGTGCCCCTTTTTCACGGTCTGTCGTTGCGTAAATACGTGATTTCGCTTCTTCTACGCCGTATTTATCTTCTAAGAACTTACGGAAGACACGGAAAGCAAGCGCTGGTTCTGTTGTTGTTCCACTCTTAGAGATAACGTTAACTGACACGTCTTTATCTTTTAATAGATCAAAGAGGTCGTGCATGTAAGTTGAACTGATGCTGTTACCAACAAAAATCACTTGTGGCGCTTGGCGATCTTCTTTACCGAGGAGGTTGTAGAATGAATGATTTAACATTTCAATCGCCGCACGCGCTCCTAAGTAAGAACCACCAATACCGATAACAAGTAAGACATCAGAATCTGATTTAATTTTTTCTGCTGATTTTTTAATACGAGCAAATTCTTCTTTATCATAGTTCTCAGGTAAGTCTACCCATCCTAAAAAGTCGCTACCTGCACCTGTTTTATTATGTACCTTATCATGCGCTAATTTTACAGGCTCTTTTAAATAATCTAATTCATGCTCGCCAAAGAAGGCTAAAGCTTTGTCATACTCAAAACGTACGTGTGTCATTATTGTCCCTCCAGTTTTAAATTTAAACTTCTCTTTTAATTTACCTAAAAAACCTTATGAAATCAAGTACAATCAAACGTTGAATGAAAAAAATACGATTATTGTCAGAAAAATCAGAGATAATCACGCATTAATTATAGCGAATAATTAATAGGCATCTGATCAATTATAGTCATAAAAAAAGAGCAGGTACCGTAGTCCTACTCTTTCATTCATACTTATTTATTTTGGCCTGATTGCTTTAACCATTCTTCTAACTTGTCTTTAAGCGTGTTGAATCCTTGTTCCTCTTGTTGAGGGGTATAAGATTGCTTTGGCTTATTGTTGTTACGTGGTGCTTTTTGTTTTGGTGCTTCTTCAGTTGCACGAATAGATAAAGAATACTTGTTTTTCGCTTCATCAATTGAAAGAATCTTCACGTTTACTTCATCGCCCACTTTAATGTGATCGTTAATATCTTTAACGAACCCGTGAGTGATTTCTGAAATGTGAACTAAACCTTGTACTTGATCATCTAATGCAACGAATGCGCCGTAAGGTTGAACACCCGTAACTTTCCCTTGTAATACTTGACCTTCAGTGAATTTTTCTGACATAATTACAACTCCTCATTTAATTTTGACAAATCTAAAACGACATACTGTCATTGGATTTACCGATAGCGTTTATACACAATTATTGATTCTACCACATGAACCCCCATTTTTACAAGCATTTACCCTCAACTTTATTCAGTGTTTTTTCTATAACCGGACAAGCGGCAGATGATTAGAACTGACAACGTAAGTTATGTTATAATGCTAAACAACTTGATAATGATAGATTATGACTAGGAGGTTATACAAATGGAGCATTTCAATACCTTTCCTGACCGTAAAGGTACACGGTCAGTCAAGTGGGATAAAGTACAAGAATTATACGGCTCAGATAATGTCCAGCCACTATGGGTAGCGGATATGGATTTAGAGATTGCCTCACCGATTAAAAAAGCGTTACATGAGCGCGTCGATCACGGCATATTCGGCTATACCTTCACTGATGAAGCACTGAATAAAGTCGTCATCGATTGGGTTAAAAACCATCATAACTTTGATGTTGCATCTAACGATATTGTTTACAGTCCAGGCGTCCTCGAAACGATTCATATGACGATTTTGACACAAACGGATGAATTAGATAAAATCTTAATTCAAACACCCGTGTATCACCCTTTCCAGCATATGATTAAACGACACAACCGTACTTTAGTTACAAGTCCACTCATCAATACCGAAGGTCACTATACCATGGACTTTAATGATTTAGAAGTCCAGTTCAAAACTGGCGTGAAGATGATGATTCTTTGTAGTCCTCATAACCCTATTGGGCGGGTATGGACAAAAAAAGAGTTACAACGTGTTCTTGAATTAGCAAAGCAATATCACGTCCTCATCGTATCGGATGAAATTCACGCTGATCTTGTTTACTCAGGACACAAGCATACACCGATGGCGTCGCTCGACTCAGTAGCAAGTCATCCAATCATTACGCTGATGTCACCCACAAAAACATTTAACCTAGCCGGGTTACAGATTTCTTATGCGATCATTCCGGACAAGAAGATCCGAACGCAAATTAAAAATGCGTTTGTTCGATTTGGTATGACGATGTTAAATCCACTAGGTATTACCGCACTTGAAGCGGCTTATACCCAAGGTGAGGATTGGCTTAGTCAGCTCATCGACTTACTGACAACGAATAAAACGCTCGTGGAGACAACGCTTGAACCTTATGATAGCGTGACTGTCACACAAGCAGAGGGCACCTATTTACTTTGGTTAGACTTCAACCATCTAGGAATGAGTCACGATGACTTAAAAACATGGATGGAAAAAGAGGTGGGGCTCGGTCTTAACAGCGGAATTGCTTTCGGTGAAAATGGCAGTGGCTTTATGCGGATGAATATTGCTAGTCCAACGACTTATATAACAGAAGCGCTCGATAAACTAACAAAGGCACTCGATAATAAGGCATAGTATTGCTGAGATATTTTACATCCATACCCTAACCGTACGTTTAAAACGATATGAAGATAAATGAAAAAGAAGCATGGCCGCAACGTACGCGCCATGCTTCTTTTTTAAGTATGCGACAAAAATTATTCGCCTAATTGTTCACGGATTGCTGAAGAAATGCCTTCTATTGCTTGATCTTCATCAGACCCTTCAACAGTGACTTTGATTTCAGCGCCTTTAGGTACACCTAAAGACATAACACCCATGATTGATTTTAAGTTAACTGCTTTACCATTGTAATGCATTTCTACGTGTGATTCATATTGTCCTGCTTTGTTCACTAAAAGCGTCGCTGGACGTGCATGAATACCTGTGTCATCAGTAATTGTAAACGTTTGTTCTTTCACTATGATTCCTCCCATCTTCATAAATTCATTCATCACGGATGATGATGAATATATACTATTATATACGAAATTTACCATGAAATAAATATGTTTACAAGCTTTATTATAACGTTTTCATTCTTTTAGTACGAATTGTCTAAGTTTGTTTTGTTAACTTACATTTATTCCTAGTTAACGTTCGGATTTTCAGTTGTATTTTTAATTTTTTTATGATACCGTTATCTTATCAAATGAATCAAGGAGGCTTTTTAGTTATGAGTACTCATATCGGAGCAAAACAAGGTGAGATTGCGGATAAAATACTATTGCCAGGTGATCCTTTACGCGCGAAATACATCGCTGAAAATTTTTTAGAGAACCCTGTATGTTATAACGAAGTTCGGGGAATGTTAGGTTATACGGGGACTTATAAAGGTGTAAAAGTATCGGTCCAAGGGACAGGTATGGGGGTTCCTTCTATCTCGATTTATATTAACGAACTCATGCAAGAATACGGTGTACAGAAACTTGTACGTGTGGGCACGTGTGGTGCCTTACAGAAAGATGTTAAAGTAAGGGACGTTATTCTCGCACAAGGTTCGACGTCTGACTCCCAGATGAATCGAATGACTTTTGGTGGCATTGATTATGCTCCTATCGCTGACTTTGACTTACTTAAAAAAGCTTATGACACTGGTATAGAAAAAGGCTTAAAACTCCGCGTCGGTAACGTCTTCACGAGTGATAGCTTTTACAGAGATAACGCTTTAGATTTATTCAATAAGTTAGCGGATTATCAAGTACTCGGTGTAGAAATGGAAACGACCGCCCTTTATACACTTGCGGCTAAATACAACCGTCAAGCACTTTCAGTCCTTACTGTTTCTGACCACATTTTAACTGGAGAAGAGACAACCGCTGAAGAACGTCAAACAACCTTTAACGACATGATTGTCGTTGCCTTAGACGCTGTGATTCAATAGTTTGTTTTGACATTAATTCAACACCAACACTTATCTCGATGATTTCATTGAGGTAAGTGTTTTTCTATAACGACATCATTTCGATGACGAATGTCTTTAGGCTGTGTTATACTAGATGATATCAATCGACAGAGACAGAAGGGATCGATCAAGCGTGACCATCTTTCAGAACTTTCCATTAATGACCGCTTTGTTTGCGATTTTTTTCGCCCAAGGTGTAAAAGTACCGATTCATTTCATTGCGACACGTGAATTTAAACCTGGCCTTGCCTTTAGTACAGGTGGCATGCCAAGTAGCCACTCTGCGGCTGTCACAGCTGTAACAACAGGGATTGGCATTGAACACGGGGTTACTTCAGGATTATTCGCGGCGTCTGTTATTTTTAGTATCATCATTATGTTCGATGCAACCGGGATACGCCGTCAAGCTGGTGAACAAGCGATTGTGTTAAATATGTTAGTGAAAGACTTTCAATACTTTGTAGATGAAGCAAAAGTATGGACAAAAAAGAAAGAGTATGAGCGTAGAAAAGAATTAAAAGAGTTACTCGGTCATCAACCAATTGAAGTGTTTTTCGGTGGGTTAACGGGGATTATCTTAGCCTTCTTGATGTACCCACTTTTCTAAACTTTAGACATAGCAAATGTCAAAAAAAGCTGTCTCCTCCAATGAATCTGGAGGAACAGCTTTTTTTGACTTAATGAAAAATGACGACTAATCTATCTTTCCCGTCGCGACCTTTTAAAGACGTGCGACCAAAAAACAAGTCCCCCCATTTGTAATACGACAATGTGATCCGTTACCCGTTTAATCATCGCAGCAGTATAACCTACTACCTTCTTTTTGTTCCACAACAAACCAATCGCATCACGCTGACCTATAGAAGCAATCCGACTACCATAAGCTTTAAAACTAAAGTGACTCGGTCTCTGTTTATCATCTATCTTCGCCAGTAAGTGATTAGCACAATATTTGCCCTTTTGAATCGCTAAATCAGCATTAGGGAGCACTTTTTCATTTGATTGTCCTGTTGTCTCGGCGGCATCGCCGATGATGTATACATCCGGGTAGCCTTCAACGGTTAAATCATCTGTTAATCTAACAGGACCCGCCTGATGTTGAAATAGCGCTGTTTGAAGAATGGCATGCGTTGACACCCCTGCGGTCCAGATAAATAAATCGTGGGGCAATTCCTCAATAATACCACCACGTTCAACCTTAACTGTGTGACGCGCGATGGCTTTAATTGCTGTTTGTAATTTAATATCAATATATTCTGCCTCAAGTTGACTTAACGCATATTCCCCGAGTTCTAAATTAAATTCCGGTAACACCGTTGAGGCCTTTTCAATTAGTGTAATTTGAGCTTTTGTCGGAGAGACTTGGTATTGTTCAAGTAATTTTGGTAATTGTTCTTTAAGTTCCCCTACTAACTCAATGCCAGTAAAGCCACCACCCCCAACAACGATCTTTAATGAATCACTACGATTTGACTTTTGATAGTCTGCAATGACAGTTAATAAGCGGTTATATAAACGATTAGCCCGGGCAAGCGTGACAATGCTATGGGCATGCGACTCAAGTCCAGGCACTTCACTCGTATTAATTTCAGCGCCTAAGGCAACAACGAGATAATCGTATGTGTAAGTTGCCTGATCTGTTGTTACTTGTTTCATATCCGGTCTTATTTTTTTAACGGTTTCTTTTTTCAGTGTCACTCGTTTTTCGTCAAGAACGGTAGCTAAGTCAATCCGTGCTAAGTCTTCTGAATAGAGACCAACCGCACAGCGATGCAACCACGTCGTTTGGTAGTGATAACGATGTTTATTAATCAGTGTTATGAAAACATCTTGATGTTTTAATTTTTTCTGCAGCCTGAGTACCGTGGTCAGGCCAGCATACCCGGCCCCTAATACGACAATATGGGTCATAAACGTTCGTCCTCTCTATCCTATCATTCCGTCACAAATTCGTCATAATTTAATCTTATCTTGTTTCATTCATTTTTACAATGAAAAATCCTTAAAAGCATTATCGATTCATCTCTTACTAAAGTATGTTAGAATATTGAATGTATTTAACGATCAAATGGGGGATAAACAAATGGAAGAAAATCAACTATACGATATAACAATTATCGGTGCAGGTCCTGTTGGACTTTTCACTGCCTTTTATGGCGGTCTTCGCCAAAAGAAAGTTAAGATTATTGAAAGCTTACCACATACCGGCGGACAATTAAGCGCGCTTTACCCGGAGAAATATATTTATGATATTGCCGGTTTCCCTAAAGTACGCGCACAAGACTTAGTCAGTAACTTAGAAGAACAAGTCAGGATGTTCAACCCAACCTATTGTCTTGAAGAAAACGTACAAAACGTAACCAAACAAGACGACGGGTCGTTTATGATTGAAACAAACAAAGAGACACATTTCAGCAAGACGATCATTATTACCGCAGGGAATGGTGCCTTTCAACCGCGTAAACTCGCGTTAAAAGAATCAGAAGCATATGAAGGGCGTAATCTACATTATTACGTCGATCAAATGATGAAATTCAAAGATAAACGGGTTGTATTATTTGGTGGGGGTGATTCGGCATTAGACTGGGCACTCATGTTAGAACCAATCGCCAAAGAAGTGACCCTTGTGCACCGACGTGATCAATTTAGAGCACATGAGCATAGTGTTGAGAAACTTCAACAATCATCGGTCAATGTTGTCACTCCTTACGTCCCTGAAGCCCTACACGGTAAAGACCAAATCGAATCAGTCGTACTTAAAGAGGTCAAAGGGGACAAGACGTTAACAATTAACGTCGATGACGTGATTGTTAACTATGGTTTTATCTCATCACTCGGTCCCATTAAAAATTGGGGACTAGAGATTGAGAAGAACAGCATCGTTGTTAACTCACGCATGGAGACAGCGGTAGAAGGTATTTACGCAGCGGGTGATATTTGTACGTATCCTGGTAAAGTTAAATTAATTGCTACTGGTTTTGGCGAGGGGCCAACAGCGATTAATAACGCGATCAATCATATGGAACCAAAAGAGCGGTTGCAACCCAAACACTCAACGAGTATGTTTGAATAGCCGATGAACTCGAATAGACCTGACGTTACGCCATATCGCGTGACATCAGGTCTTTTAGTTCTTTGTCTAGTAGATGATAAATGAACAGATGTTTTCATCGTCATTTAAATGCCTTTTAAAACTCAATGTGAGACTCTATACTTCTTGTACTCTGAAGAATATACGTCATGATTTCATCATCAACTTCACCCGTTTTAAAGATGTCATTGGTGTGTTGGGGACGCTTAACATACCCACGGCCAATTAATTCTTTTAGTAAATCACTATATTCAACCGACGTTTTGCCGATGAGTAAATGCTCGAATGAGTCCCCTCGCTTATGTTGATTATAGATTTTAATAAAACCTCTAAGATACAAGTAGTCCTTCGTAAAGCCACCACCACGCATGACTCTTGCGGTTAAATCAAATGCTTTGTCACGAGTGAAGTGATATTCATCGACAAAGTATTCAAAGATTTCTCTAAACCCTTTACCTTTTACCATCATGTTGACGGCAATAACGCGGTAAGCCAAATCTTTCAAGCGATTAATATGCATCGTACCCGTTAAAAATTCTGATAAGACCGCTAAACCTTCTTGCGTTTCCACATTGTTAGGTGTGCCAAGCAACAAGAATTTAAGTGGTTGTTTATTGGCATTCATCGTTGTTAGCATATGCACACCAATTTCATGTTGGGATAATAACTTTATGTCATTTTCATTAAACTTAGCTTTTTCATTAATCACCAATGTTTTTTTAGCCGAGTTGACCATCATTCTAGCCGCCATATTCTTACCAAAAGTTAATTTGCCCCCCATGTTCCACTCTTTAAGCGCAAAGGCAAATCGTTGCCGTACTTCTTCTTTTGTGAGTGTTTTCGGTGCTTCATTATCTAAACCATACGACTGAATGATATAATTGGCATTCATCACGTCCACCTTATCCGGTTTTCCGTATAGTCTAAGTGAATTGTATAAAAAGTCATCCGTTCCACGTGCTGCTAACATATCAATCGTAATGGCATACTCCTGAATGATATCTTTATACAGGCGCTGGATCGAGATATCATAAATATCAGCTACCGGTAATTCATATAGCCGCTTCTTTAATTCGTAAGGATCGATATTGAGTGGTCGATAAGTAAACTCAGGCTCTTTTCGGTAATTTGAATCGAAAAATTGTTTTCTGCTTTGTTCTAAATTTTTTGGGTTCACGTACAATAATGTCTCAAAACTCCTTAACATCTTGTACAATTTTTTATCAATCGACAATAACACGGGGTCATCTACGTTTGATAACAGTTTTGTTTTATTGCTGATTTTCTGATCACATTCACGATTATTAAAGTATAACGATGTTGCCATAATTGCCTTCTTCATACCCTCCGTAATGCGGTCAATTACCTCAGGATAAATATCCCCTGTGTTTTCATCACAATAAATCTTCTTGACTTCAATTGGCATAACGACTGTATTTTCAAAGTTTTTTGTTACAAACTTCGATACATAGCCTCGTCCAAAAAACACATCATTTTCTGCGACCGTATTTTCAATATTATCAAAACTGATTTTCTTTAATTCTTTTAATAATCGCGTCACATATTTTCCGTAACGATGTTTATTCACATTCTCTGTACCTAAGTTAAAGACAGGATGGGCGTGCTCAATCACTTCCCGTTGATAGTTATACGAATGAATATCATACAAGATGGCTGCACCAAACTTCGTTTCAATCTTCTTGATTAAGGCGTTTAAGACAGCATAAAACTCCCGGTGTCGACTTAAACTTAACAGCTTGACATCAGGGGTAAGTGGTTCACGCCACACAACTTTACCCCAAGCAACATCATAAATCGCTTCCTCTTCTGATCGATTGAGATCGTAGTAATACCGTGAATCATTACCAATGATTCTAATCGGTAATGATTCGATAAATTTACCGGTAAATGGATCTTCTTCATTCCACCGCGAGCGTTCATCAAGCGCACATTGACCTGTCAAGAAATCACTCATCGAGCTACCGTCATGAACAGCAGCACAAATAAACGGCACATATTTCTCAATATGCAACGTAAAACCACCCGCTGTGTTCGTAGCAGAAAAAACTTCCTCACGATTAATTTTCTCAATGATTTCCTCAACCGATAACTTATACATTGTTAACCTCATTTTTATAAGACTCTCGGTTTCGAATCTTATGACTCTTCTCTTTTAGTTGGTTTTCTTTGTCTCTCACAACATCTTCAACAAAGTCAATCACATCACGCTGGAGTTTAACCTTATTGAATTTATTAATATTCACAATTCCACCAGGACTTTGTACGTTCACTTCAAGTAATTTTTTATTGATTAAATCAATACCAGCAAAATAGATCCCATCATCTTTTAATTTTTTTGCGATTGTTTTACAAACAGCCATTTCATCCGCTGTTAACGTATATTTCTCTGCTGAACCACCCGCATGGATATTCGAGCGAATATCCCCTTTGTTTGGCACGCGGCGATAAGCCCCGATCACTTTACCATTTAAAATCATGACACGAACATCGCCGTTCTCTGCCCCTTCAATATACTCTTGCAGCATGACATACTTTTTCCCTTTATCCGTATTAATATAAAAATCTAAAAGCGAGTTAAGGTTTTGTGTTGCCGTTTTTTCAATAATAATGACACCACTACCTCCGTAACCATCTACGGGTTTTAAAATCATTTTCTCATGTTCACTTTCAGCCACAATTCGTTTTAAATAGTCAATATTCTTAGATACATACGTTTTCGGAATATATTCGTTATCTGGATCATGGAAAGTGGTCGTATACAATTTATTATTGGCTTTTCTGATACCGTGAATATTATTGACGATAAACACATCATCATTGATAGAATCTAGGAAGTTTAATAGTAAGTTGTCTACCGGAGGATTTTTTCTTAAAAAGACGACATCGAACCCCGTAAGTGGTAACATTTGTTCTTTAAACTGTACTTTCTTATAAAACGTGACCATATTATCTGAAATATTATCCATTTTGTTGATCATTTTAATAAACCCATAAGTCTCATTATTTCTTATTGTCAAATTTGTCGTATAAAGGATCCCTACATTATGGTTTCTTTTACAAGCCTCGTGGATAATTCGTAGCGTTGATTCAGTTTCTGGCACCATTTTGTCCCAGTGATTAATAATAAAACAAATATTCATTATGCATTCTCCTCGTATTATAATAGTTTTTTGTGAGAGATGACCTATTCACATACTTAACAGCATTCGTACGTTCGCCAATTAATGAGGCAATCATCTCATTGAATGATTGCCTACAGTTTTAACCGCACTTATCATACTTATACCCTATCTTTTAATAGACCAAGCCTGTTGTTGTCTATGAGATATCTTTGACTCATTTACCTCTCATCTCTGCTAGTATTTCATGGCATGATAACGAATACATAATGCGCGTGATAGGCTTTAGAATCCGTTTATACCCGAGATAACAAAGAAATTATAGCACCTTATTTTTAGAAAAGATAGCTAAATTTTTAATTGACATAATAATCATGCAGGGGTAATTTAAACCTTGTTATATCAACGGTTGGTTGAAAAGCGTCTGCTTTATTTACATACAAAAAGACAACGCAGATACAGCGGATAGTATCATGCGTTGCTATTTATATCATGAGTTAATTTTCGGCTATAAATGATTGCACTTGGTATGACCTCATCAACTGTCATCATTTTTAGTATGTTATTAATAAACTTCCTCTTCTTCTTTTGATGAACAACAACATTCCTTTTCAGCTTGGGGATTATATATACTAAATCCTCCACCCATCATGTCTTGTTCAAAATCAATCGTCGCACCACGCAATAAAGCCACATCTGATTTTTTAATAATAAACGGAATAGAATTAATCGTCTCTATATGATCGTTATCCGTCGTACGTGTATCAAATCCAAGTGTATATGATAAGCCGTTGCATAGACCATCTTTCACTCCAAAACGCACACGTGTCTGATTGTCTCTCTCACGTTGTAGCATTTCTTCAAATTGTCGTTTGGCTCGATCTGTAATCAGTAGCATGACATCCGTTCCTTTCTCTATATCCTACTACTTAGTATACTTAACTGATTAAAAATGTTCAATTAGTCTGTTTGAGGAACCATTCTAAACCATACATACTGATACTCCAGCTTTAGAATTAATGTTTACTATGATCAAAATAAATACCGGTCGTGATGGTCTCAGCTGCACCACGCATCCAGACTTTTCCGTCATGAGCCCATGTAATGGTTAAATCACCACCGGCTAAATGAACCGTTACTGGTTCATTGCGTTTGCTTTGTCCATTTAGCACACTAGCGACTGTTGCCGCACACGCACCCGTTCCGCACGCCTCTGTCACGCCAGAACCTCGCTCCCATACTCTAAAATGCATTTCTGTCTCACTAATGACTTCAATAAACTCAACGTTAACCCCTTCTGGGAAACGATTATCGTTCGTAATGACCGGTCCGAGTTCATAAAGCGGCGCTTGATTAATATCATCCACAAAGAAAATGACGTGCGGGTTACCCATCGATACCGCTGTTGCAAAAAGCGTCTCATTCTCAACCTCAAAACGTTCATTAACCACATGATTATCTTTCTCACCGAGCATGGGGATCAGCTGTCTTTCTAAAATAGGGCCCCATATCAATCGTCACCTCATTTACCTCTTTTTGATCTTTATTAAGGTGAACATATGCTTCTACCATCCCTGCTTTTGTTTCAATTGCAAACGTCTCATTTTGGACGAGTTGGTGTTCAAATGCATATTTTGCCACACATCGTAACCCATTGCCACACGTCTTTCCTTCTGAGCCATCTTTATTGAACATACGCATCCCAACATCTGCTTGATCAGATGGTGTAATTAAAATTAACCCATCTGATCCTATACCTGTATTTTTATTTGAGACTTTTATCGCAAGAGAGATTAACTCACTTTCAGCAAGTGTCTCTTCAAAAGTGTTTATATAAATATAGCTATTTCCTAAACCGTGCATCTTTGTATAATGAATTTCTTTCATTATTAAGTCCCCCTTATGTAACGCTCAAATTAAACAATAATATGTTCTAGTATAGCGGATATTAAGGTTAATATAAATCATTACGCACAACTTTTGTGCTATTGTTCTCAATATCTGATTTCTTATTTATCGCATTAAGGCGAGAAGACACCTTCCTCAAGTGCGTCAGCACTAGGTGGGTGATGAATCGCTTGTTTTGAATATTTTTGAAGTGACAAACTTATATTCCGTTTGGTATAATTAAAGCAATAACAATGACCATCACAAAACAAAGAGAGGGTGGG
>NZ_BAXD01000034.1:0-25836 GCF_001310395.1 Halolactibacillus sp. JCM 19043 | reverse complement strand
TAGAACAATGAAGGCCACTATCACACATCCTTTCAATCACACATCACAATCACTGCCTATTAATAGAGTGATTGCTACAACTATGCTTTAATTATCTACTTCAAATATCCGATCAGTCATTTTCCATGCATCATCTATCCATGAAAATTCAACTGTTAAAATATATGGCCCACGTAATTCGTTTTCATTTTGCTGACTCACATGATAAGTGTCTTCATCCACTCGATTGATTGATACAGGTAAGTCACTTAAGAGTTTAGCTGGTCCATCTTTCGGTACAACATAGAGAGAACCATCTTCTTCTCGGTAATAATCATCTACGTGTTGTGTGACTAATTCTCGACTCGCAATCGCTAATGTTGCTTCAATTAATGCTTCTTTACTTTGATAAGCTTTAATTTCATTCGTCTTACCTACCGTTTCTGGTGTATAGAGTTGATCAAAAAAAGCTGCTTCAATCTCTAAAGCCCGCGTTTGGGTCAATGGTTCTTTATCCGCTTCTAGCGGTTTATCTTCCTTTTCAGTGGGTGTGTCACCTGCACTTTTCTCATGTTTCTCTACAACTTGTTCATTGCTATTAACACACCCCGTAATCAAAACCAAGGCAAGTAAAAGCATTATAACACTTGAACGTTTAAACAATAGCACACGACCCCTCCTATTTTATCTACTATACGCTTATTTTTCCCGTGATTACTGATATTAAAACGGAGAAATTAGTTTTGACATCGACTGTGAGATAGGGGTTCAACTAAACCCATCCATTGATTACCTTAATTATACCTTCCTACTCACAACAAAATAACCTCTTACAGATATAGTATCTGAAGAGGTTATTCTAATCAAACTTTATTATAAATGATCAAAGTTTGATCTAAACGATCAACTAAGTGTAGCTTTGGAATATAGTTTGATCAAAAACACCAAGCAACCCAACATTTGACGTTAAATGAAAAACTCCCGTTTTGAATAAAGATTGATCAACACGGACTAATTATTTATGAAGTACTGTGCATTCTTTATAATAAAGTTTGATCAATTAATATTGTTTATCTGCAACAAACGTGTCTAAGTCTGGAATAGTCACTTTCTACTATTAGCTGGTATAACTTAACTAGCTATTCCAATATCTTTTCCTTTTTTAATAGCACGTAGATGAAATTCAGCATTAGCTTCACTGTACTCCGTATAAACATCAGTTAATATTTCCCGTTCAAACGGAGAATCTTTAATAATTTTTTTCAAAGTCCTTTCCCGTGAATCTCCTCTTAAAATACAATTCACGACAACTCCGCCTTCTCTAAGTTCAGTAAGTATTTCATTTACAAATGCTGTCTCTTTATCCAAAGCATTTTTATAAAAGTATAACATTGAATCTAATAATACAATATCAATGTCCTTGCTATCGGTAAATCATATACGTTATCTACTATGCCTTCAACATCTATATTTCTTTTTTCATTTTCCACATTAAGCTAAATTATCCCAAGTATTAAATGATCAATTCCAATAACTTTATATCTAACTCTCCAATGAACAAAGAATCAATTTATTTCATAAGCTTTTTTAAAGATTTTATTCTCTAAAAAATTGAAGATATATTTAACTAATTCATTATATACTCTATCATCTTCAAACCATTCCCACGTTGTTTTTATTTTTTTCATCTTTTCACCACTGGTATTTAATTTACTATCTGTTTTTTCTTCGTTTATTAAACTTACTAACTTAAACCTTTTTATTGGCATAAGTTCATTACAGTTCAAATCAATGTTATTTTTTTCAAAAAAGTCCCATTGTAATCCATCTGTTAATATCACACGATCATTCTCAGTTGCCGTCAAATACCAAGATATTTTACTTTTAATGAGTTCATCGTACTCTTTAAATTCGTAGGGATAAAGTCTTTCATCCTTGTTTTTATCTGTAATTTCATAATAATAATCTTGCTTAGAAAATGGGCTTTTAACTTCGATGACTCCTCTATAATCCAATTTATTTTCCACATTGTAATAGTTCCATTCCTTTACAATTAATAAGTCAGGTGGTGTGTTTTTTTCTTCATTATTTAATCCACAATACTTTGTACGATTGTGTCTGTTTGTGTTAGCACTTTGTCTAATCACCGAAATATCTTCTATATACAATTCTGGGACAATGGATTTTATAAATGGTTCAATAAGTCTTCTTTGTAAATAGTATTCTCGCTGATCATTATTCTTTGCATATTCTAAAATTAGCTGATAATTTATGTAACTCATAAAATTGTTCAAAATATTACCTCCCTCAAACTTTTAAATTATAACCTAAGTTCCCGGCGTTTATAACGAGTTTAATTTGAGAATACTGTAAAATCAAGGTCTTTCATGATTTTATTCATTAATCAATCGTTATACTTTAATATTTATAGCGGTGCCCCCCAGTAGCTAAGGATTGTTTAGAACTTTCTCTTTACACAATCCGATAATCCATGTTATAAGTATTAACTACATAAGTCAATCTCACAAAAATTAATTCCCCTCTTAATATTAGTAAGTGTTTTTACCAATTAATTCTTTTGATAAATCAACTAAATTATCATAATGAAGTAATTTTATTTGAGAACTTTTTTCTTCATATCTTCTAATAGCGTATGAATAGTCAGAGTTTTGTTCATAATGCTCTCTCCTTCCAGAAATTACAACGTAATGTCTACGAGTACCATCATTATTAATAAAATCAGCAGGAAGGGGTTCATTATTTTTTTTAGCCTCATTAAATTGAGGTTTTAAACTAGAAAATTGTTGATTTAAAAATCTTTCCCAACTCTTAACTTGATTAATACCATTTTGATAATACTGACTTAATTCTGTACCATTATTTTTAAAAGGATTTTTAGAAGGATGTTCTAATTCAATAAATATAAATTCATAACCACCCGACCCTTTACCCACTAGTAAATAATCTACTCTATATTGCGTATTCAGTGGAAATTCTTTAAATAAGTATGCTCCCTGATGGCCAAAATTATAGTGTTTAAATATAGAAGCTATAATAAAATAATTTTCATTTTTGTTAATAAAATTTAATATATGTTGTTCATTAGGGCTAGAGTTTAATAGTTTTTCGAAGTATTCTATTGTTTGATAAATTTCAATTTCTTTTTGTAATTCTGAAATATCCAAATAATTATTAGGAAATAAACTATTATAATGCCTAAGTGATTTAGGATAATTGCGAAACTTATTCTTCCCTAACTTACCTTTAATCCCTGTAGATGTGGGAAATATATATTCAGATTCTCTTATTTTTTCATACTCTAACCAGTCTTCTTCAGTTACATTTTTATAATTATGCTTTTTATAAAGATTCATATTTCACCTCTCAACGATAATCCATAACTAATTAATTCCTCTCACAATCCAATGAATACTTAGTCTCTCTCTTGCTTCATCTGTTAATTCATCTTCATGAATGGCAAATACAAACAAGCACGTAACTCGGCTTAGTGCTACATACAATAAATTCCTATCTGTATACTTATAATTAATTTCATCTAAAATACCATATTGGTGAAGTAATATATCAACCAGAGGGCCCTTATCAAAATTCACTATAAGAGCGGATCTTAAAGTTTCTCCTTTAACTGAATGGATGGTGAATATATCATTAATATCTTTTGAAGTATTCTCTTCAATATATTCATTTGAATGTAAAATACTCTCGCATTCTCGAAACAATGAATTATTCACATTGATTGTTTCTTGATTTTTCTCAGTCAATAAACAATTAATTATATCTCTAATTTGCTTTTTTCTATCATCATTTAAATTACACTTTAATATATTTAATAATATATTGTTCATTTCATGAATTTTCGGATGATTTATAACCCATTCTTTTAAGTCTTGCGGTTGCATTTGTTCATCTATAATTTCGCCACATATAAAATCGATTATTAAGTTTTTTAATTGAACATTTTTAGAAATTCGTTTATTAGTCTTTTTCTTCGAGTAAGTTACTCCTTCTTTTACTCTAGAAGCCCAACCTTTATTTCTAATTAAAACTTTGTCAGCCTTATCACATTCTTTGAATATAGAATTTTCTCTTTCGTATTCATCTAATATATTTTTGTATGCAGGGTATATTGATTGTTCCTCTTGATATACTAAAATAATTGGTTTGAAAGATTCTTTTCCTTCTTTCACTTGAATATTTGCCTCAGGCATAATTTGATTTAAAGGCAAAGCAACTGCATTTCCAAAGCGATTTGATAAATTCATTCGATAAAGTTGATTTTCTTGAAGCGTTGGCATAGGTTGTTCATACATGATAGTTTGATAAGGGTCTCCCACCATTTGTATGACATTCTTTGGGTCATTAAAAATTTCTTTTAATAATATTATTCCCTCTACAGTCGTATCTTGAAATTCATCAATAAAAACATACTTAAATCTATTTCTTATAACACTCTTGAATTTCAAATCATTTAAAAATAATTTAGAAAATAAAAAGGTATCATCATATTGTAAAAAACCTCTCATTTTACGAGAGAGTTTAGCCTCTATCATGTCTTGCTTATACTTTTCAAATTTGGCCCAATTATCTCTATTTATCATATCTATTTTTTCTGATTTCTCATTATAAAAAATTGGATTATTATAAATTTTATTAACAATGCTTTTATGAAATCCTCTGAATTTTTCTTGCTTTATCCATGATTTTTTTATTCCTATATATCGTTTATAAAATTGTTTATCGTTATTTTCTGGTCCACCAAAAACGAGTGCATTATGGCCATATTCTTTCTTGAAATACGGCGTCACACAAAAACGATTAAAAAACTCATGAATAGTCCCTATAAAGTGTGGGTGAGAAACACTCTTAATTCCAGCTTTTTGAAGTGCTGTATTTATCTCATTAACTGCAACATTTGTATGCGTGATGATACATACACCATCTCTACTACCATTTTCATATAAATATCTTAATAACAATATTATTTTTGCCGCTAACGATGTAGTTTTCCCTGCCCCAGGACTAGCTATAATTATTTTTGATTCAAATAGTTCGATAAAGGCTCTTTGTTGTCTATTAAAATGATTACCATTTAGCAAAATATCTTCGACTAAATTATATTCCTCCTTACTAAACACCACTATTTTCTCCCCCTGTAACATGTTTGATAGCATTAACCAAATGTTTTAATGACGCATCTTCTAATATTGTTTTACTTACTGCTTCTTTATTATGTAAAAGATAATTAGCATATTTTTGTGCAACAATTGCTTTAGAAATCTTTTTATCTAATAAAAAAGAATATACTGAAACTGCTCTTTCTCCCTCAGTATCTTCACTTTTCCACTTATCTTTTACGGATTCTCTATTTACTGTTTCTGAATAATGCGTCTCTAATAAAATATCTTCAAAATCTTCCATTAGATCACTACTTGCTATCGAATGTTCTAAAGTCCAAGGCTGTGAGATAAATACTTTTGTTCTTTCCACATTATGATAGAATTTATCTTCCACTTTTTTTCTTTCCTTATCTTTTTTCTCTTCAAAAAATGAATCTATTGGTTGGACTATCTCAATTATTTTATCGCTGATTTCTTTTAAATTTATCTTTTTTTCTTTGTCCATAATATTTTTCTTCTACTCCTTTTCCATACAAAGTTTTTGATTTTGAAATTAAATTTGAAATTTGAATATAAATATTTTGTTCAAGTTCTAACGAAACTTCTTGAGCTTCATATAATTCAGCAATTTGTTGATTATGTTCCGAATTAATTTTAAAATAACAGATTTCTCCTTTGAAGAATTCAATAGGCTTTAGATCCAAATCTGTTATTATAGATACAGGAAAATTCATTTTCTTTCCTTCGTTATTTCTTATGAAAATAGATGAATACCTTTTAAAGGCTAAACTTCCCACATTTATTATTGAAACACCATACTTATATAATGGGCGATTTATAACATCAGCAATTGCAGGCAATAATAAATTTTCTGCATCTCCCTCTACAAAAATGACACCTCTAGCAAAAAATAAATTAGCTTTTGTTGCATCTAAAAATCTCTCTAAAAAATCATAATCACTATTATGCAACTTAGTATGGCCCTTTTTCATCGGAAAAGCTTGACCGTTATATATAAAGGTATATTTTCTAAAGAAACTGAAGCCGCTAAAATTGGACTATGTGATGTGAAAATATATTGGATGTTAGTTTCTTCTACATCTTTCTCAAAATGCTTTATAACACGTAATTGTGCCTGTGGATGGATATGAGCTTCTATTTCTTCAATTAAAGCAATCTTAGGACCAATCTCCGTTTCACTCAACAGTAAAAGTTCAGCAGCCATAAATAATAGATTAGAACTTCCTAACCCTATACCTTTTTCTCCTATATTCAACTCTAACTTTCTCAAAATTTCTTGAAAACTCATTTCTTTATTTCTGATTTCGGGAGTTTTCTTATTATTCCCTTCAAAAAATTCATCTATAGTAGCACCTATTTTACTTAAGACCGGATCATTCAAAACTTCTTTTAATTCATCAAAAGCACTTGTGAAACTATCTACAACTTCCTTCTTTTGTAAACTATCCTCAGAAAATTCTTTTAAATTTTTAATAATTTGAGCAATTCTAGATCTATTCCCTGAACCCATTTCTATAGTTGCATCTCTTAATGGTTTTAAATATGTCACCGCTAACAAATGACGAACTGAATCATCCATTACCATTTCTAAACCTTCTGTACCAGCTCTAACATTCCTTTTAATTTTCTTTTGTTTATTAATATCTTCATAAATTTCCGCTTCTAAAACGATGCGCAATTCTGAATTTTGAGATTGTATGGTCAACCACTCATAGAAAAATGTTTCTTCCTCTTCACTCATATCTCGAAATACACACTCTATCTTCAATAATGTACTCCCTTCATAGAAGTCTTGTTCTGTAATCCAATTTATATCATTACTATTTGTACCCAGCACCATCTTAATAGCATCTATAATAGCTGTTTTACCTGAATCATTCTCTCCAACTAGAATATTTAATCCTTCTTTAAATTCAACCTCAATACCAGCTTCATTATTATCTTTCTCCGCAAATTTTCTCCAATTCCATAATTTCAAACTATGTAAATACATAAATCCCCACTCCCTTTAATCACTAGTTTTAATATTGTCACCGTCAAGTACTTTTGAACACTTTTTGGGTCAAAACGGTACATGACCAAATATACGAAGTATTAATCACTTAATGTTTACATATTCTCATTCATCTTAAAACGAATATTAAAGAGCCGTATTTAAGAATAGTGCAACGATATTTATGTAACACTAATATGTTATTTTATATAATCAACCATTAATACCACCAATTATAACATTCCTTTTCTAACTTAAGTGGTGAAAAGGTAAATTTATCTATTCTTTAGGTGATTCATTTCACTTAAGTAATCAAGTTAATTTCTCAAGCATTAACATTGCTCGATGCCTTATTCCTTTTTTGCTGTGTTTAGACTTCATAACACTTATCCCCTTGTTATTCAACCTATTTAACGATTGACTTGTCCACGAACCACTATTGAGAACAAGATTACGTAGTAATTGATAGTGTATTTCTTCCCAGTTTTGCTTTTTGTATGACGATAAAATTATTGTAGATAAAGATTTATTTTCGCGGTCTACCTCAATTACTTGATATAATTGACCACCCTTCATTTTCACATTCGCAATGATGCATTTCCTATCCGTAATCCCATCATTCAGCTTGGCAAACTTCCGCTTACCAACTCCCTGTGGTAACTCTTTTACTGCTACACGAATAGACAGCACCTCTTGATTGGACTCAAGAACCTTTAATAAATTGATAAAGTCTTTTAAATCTCCCTGAACTTGAATGTCCTGCAGCATTTGGTGCTCTAAACCTCTAGTCAACCTAGAACCACCAACATCTGCCGTTGAACGAATATTATCCGTGTTTCCATAGTATTTCTTTGTATTCTCATCTATTTGATTTCGTTCTTTTGTCGTATGCCTCTTAAGCTTTTTTATAGTTGGTATCGTTATGTATTCATGCTTTTGTTGATTCATCTGAACAAGTTCCATGCCTTGGTGAGATCCATCAACTTGTTGATCAAGTAAGAGCGCATCATCTTTATTACTTGAAGAAAGGCGATGAAATGTGTATTTTTTGGGTTGATTTGACTTTTCTCTTAACTGTAATTCAGGATGTGAGATTGATACTCGCTGATATGGTATTTGTTTATTTTTCACTTTTAATATTTGAAGAATTGTTAAATAACCACGGTTCTCTTTAACACGCGCAGTAATCGTAATCGGTTGTTTAAAATCCCAATCAAACTTTATTGAGTTGGTCTGAATCCAAGCAAAAGCTATATTTTCATAGACTTGACGTACATCTTGATTAGTTAATAGCCATAACAACTGATATAAATATTCTGGGCGGGTATATGTCAATTCGTATTGCGATGAAAAATCAAGATGAAACATATCTGCATCTGCACTTTCTGTGAAATACTGAGGAAATGAATTGGATTCAAACAGACGGTATAAAAGGAATACATTTGGTGCTAAAACACTTCGAATAACTTCAATGAGTGGGAGTACAATTTTTTGGTTTTGAAAAGTAAAATTGTAACTTTGTGAAATATCTATATCTGGTGAGCCTTGTATAGCCCATTCTCTTTCATAATAATGTACCGTACTAGGATTAATTGTTATTTCTATATCCTTCAAATCCTTTGTTGGCTTACTAGCCGATAAAACTCCATTTTGATAATAATGTTGTATAGCTAAAAAAGGTAAACTACCCCAATCAAGGCGAATCTTCTTTGTTTCACCCTTCAGGCTAAAATAGGCATGAATCATCATTTTATTATTGTATCTAAAAGGGGTACTTATCCAAATCAACTGGGCATCTTCGTTGTCTGGAAATGGCCAAGAGATTTTAATATGATGTTTCTTCATGTTTTGTCTCCTTTCTCTTTTGTGAGATATACTCTTCAAGTACAGGTCTAATTACCGCAAAATGACTCGATCTTACCGCACCTATTCGTTGCACCTTCCATAAGGCAACCTCATTAAATTGATTTATATGCTCATCAATAATACGACAACAACGCCGAATCTGGAATTCTTGATTCGATTCAGTTACTGCTTCAAGTAATATCTTTGTTTTGGGCAGTTTATCAATATGTTTCTCTAAATTCGTTAATATGCCTAATCTTTTTCCAACAAGGGAACGTGTTATACGTAATAGCTTTTCCATCTTTCTCAGCTCATTATTAAGGTTAAATATAGCGTTGTAATAGTTGTTATCTCGAATCTCCCAATTTACATTATTCCCCTTCACAAACCCTTTACGTCTTGTTGGTAGATGATAAAATAGAAAGTCGCGATCATGCCGATATAAATACATGTAAACACTAGGAAATAAGTTTCTTATTCCGGTCCTTGATTGATTAGGATAGGCTTTTATCCCTTCTATTAATTGATTGCGATACCGCTGGACAGTCAACGTATCAGTAGCCTTAGGTTCATTTTGTGCCTCAATTTGTTGATTTAAATACTTCTTTATTGTTTTGGCATCAACACCTAAATTTTTCGCCATTCCTCTTAAACTATAGCCTTCTTTCGCCAATGTGTTTAGTTCGGCCATCCAAACACTTCCTAAGCGTTTAATTCGGCCGATATCGTATATATCATTCATTATTTTGTCAGGTCCTTTTCTTGAATATACAAATTCACATCCGCATATAAAGGTGCCTATTGGCAAACCAGACTTAGAGTCTCTAGAAACAAGAACTTTATTAATAACCAATTTCTTATAATGAGAAGCTGTTTTATTTAAGCACGGCCACGGTCCTTCACCAAAAGGACCATTATCTCGGTTTTTATTCAATAAAGCCTCATAATCTACATTTAAAAAATCCATAAACAATAAGTGCCGCAATGGATGAACGTGGCGTTCGATATTACGGGTCAGTACTTTTAGCCAGCTGTATTCATCGCTCTCAATTAAAATAGACTGATATTTTTTAAGTGTTTTTTGTGAATATACCCTATTAAAGTCCTGATAGAGATCTGTTTGTCGTACGCGGTTTGCCGATGTGATATAATTCCTCTCTCTAAGCAACGCTCGGTACCTACTTGACGTTTGCTCACGCGATGATAAAGCTATTTTACTAATCAAAAGCTGATAAGCCATTTTAGCTATCCTTAACTGTTGTTCTTCACTATTATCACCAATGGAATGCAAATCCATTTTATTTGATTCAAAACGAACAAATTCAATTCGACTTCGTGTATTAAGGACAACAGGATATTTTCTTAAGTGATTGCCATGATGAGGCATAAATCAATGCCTTGTAAATGATGTTCTCTATGAATATAAGGCTCACCATATTTTTCTATATCATTTTTAGCGCAACACGGACAATAATATAAGCCTTTCCTTCTGCATATACTACCAGCGATTATCCCTAACCGTGTGTAAAGTCCTTTACCATCGCCTTTCACATCTTGAAGAATTTCGCCTTGACGTTTTTCTGATAAAAAAGGCGCATAGTAAGGATATACCGTATGTTTAGCCAGTAAATATTCAGCAGAATAGGCACTCCCCATTTGATGAGCTAAAGCATCAAAGTGGCTACCAATTTCCACGCTAGGGATAGCAGAACGATTTTGAAATACTTCTTCTAAAGTATCTTTGCAATCAATATTCCCACTATAAAAATGGTAGCGTGCAATCATTGAATAAACTAATTCATCTGGATAAGGTTCAGTAAAGAAAGGCAACAAGTTTTTAACCCCCTAATAGAACTCTTCAATTGGCGTTTTAATGTAACCCCTGTCTTTTAAATAATCATATGGATGTACTTTTTTATTTAACGCCTGATTCCTTAGCTTTAACAAAGGTAACGTTTCTATATTTTTTAGTTTAGCTGTTTCTTTTTGACTGTTCTTATCTTCATTTAATTTAATTGCTTTCTGGATAACTTCAGACTTTAACTTTGAGACATCTACATCTATAGGGTACGTCTCTACAACTTTTGTCGAAAGTGTTTTAATATCTTGACTGCTTAAATGTTCAAATATACCGAGTGCAGCTACTTCAATTGATAAGCTTTCAATAATGTCTTTTCGTTTTAAATCAATCGTGTTTTGTCGTTCTTTAAACGCTTCTTTAATACGACCGCTTATTTCAGTATCTCTCTTGTGATTTAACATAACCTCATCAAGATTAATCATGATATCTTCGTATTTCATCATATCTGCTAAATTATTATTACGAATGGCATTTAACATTGGCTGTAGTGTCTGCATATCCTCTTCTGCCGTTTTCTTTAACACACGTGGTGTTAGAATCTCTTCGGGATTTCCCTCGTCAAATAGAACCCGTTCTTGAGCTAATATGAATAAGTTAATCGCAACGGCTGTGATTCCTTGACACTCTCTATAGAATGCTACTTTCAGTTCATTAGTAAGCGTAGTTGGCGTCTTTAGACACTGTAGCTTCCATAACGTTTCTAAAAAGAACTCCCACTCTTCACTTTCTTCAGCCATTCTATCCCATATGACCGCTCCGTCACTTGATGCTCTTCTTGCCTGCCTAAAATTCCCCTTAAACAATTGTTGAGCCTTAGATGTCCCAATTAACACAGTTGGTATGCCTACTGTATTTGATAATGTCACAAAGAAATTCAACATTTCTTCTTGATCATTTTTAGAGTGTAGCAAATGCTGGATTTCATCTATCACCAAAACTCCAATACCAAACATGGTTGCTAAAGAAGTCATGTGTAATAACATCGTCGATGTTACACGATTCAAATAGCCATACTTTTCTAAGTAACGGGTACCTAATAAATCATCAATAGCTTTAAAAAAACTTTTACATAAGGTTGATAAACTACCATCATAGGGACAATCAATTTTCAACCAAACAATTTGCGTTCGATTAAATGGTTGACCTGCGTATGTTTCGTGTTTAATAACTTGTGGATACATAAGTAAGAGCCTCTCAATAGCCGTTGTTTTTCCAATCCCTGAAATACCGATAATTGATAAACTGTCTGCTGTTGAACGAATATAATTCAAGCGATCCTCAATGTGTTTATGAGCCAGTTCTTGTTCTTCTCTTAATGCATGTAATACGCGAATTCTTTCTAAAAAAGTTTTATCTAAAGGATTCCTAGCAAGATAGCCTCTTCTAATTAAAGTTGATAACCGGCGTTCAACTTCAAAGTGAATAGGTAAAGGTTGAATAAAATTTCTTACTCTTTTCAAAATGTGATATCGAATATTAGACTCGCTCTTTTTATCAGTCTCACTAATTCTCGGGGTCACCATAAAGCGTTCTAAGACATCGTCTTCGTTAAATATCGAAGGGAGAGCTTCTATAAAAGGATTGTTATTATATTCTGACAAAACTTGTTGTTCATACGTTGCGGTTTTAAATGTACCCTTTAGAACTAAATCATTGATCTTTTCCAAATTCCTCATCTCGTTTCTTGCGAAGTTTTTCCATTAAGCTTGAAGACGTTTTTGATTGTTCAACCTCCTCGTTTTCCTTTTCAATTGAAACTACTTGAGCAGGCGACTCCTTTTTGTTTTGGTTCAAATCAAAAGATTCCTTTTGGCGATTCATCGCTTTTTCTGCTTTTTTATTCACACGAATATCTTTGATTTTTTCACCCTTTGTTGCTGATACATTAGCATTTGCTTTCTTTTGTTTGACAGCTTTTTTGATAATAGACTCAATTTCTTCATCAGTATTTAATCTTTCTTCTCTTTGTTTAAGCTTTCTGCCTGTTTTAACTCCTGCAACATCTGTTGATAGAATTCAATTTCTTCTAATGATTCACCTCTATATTGAGAACTCATCTCTAATAGGTAACACGTATCAAAGCCTCTTCCGTCAATATACGGAATATAGATTTTATCCATTGATCTCGGATCATAAACGACATCTATACGTTCACTCTTTCGCTTTAAATACCATTGGTCATTCAGTGCTTTATCAGAACCATAAGACAATCCTTTAAATTTAATTCCTGCTCTTGTAATTCGCGCTTTTCCTTTTGGAAGTAAATTAAGCCTTAGAATACTACGATTTTGAACCGTTTGAAGAGAACCCTTCCTGTTTGAAAGACCCCATTTCCAAAGATTTAACGGAGAAGGTGTCAAATGCTCCTTAATCATCGCCTTCTCTAATGGATACTTTTCAATGGTTCGCTGATTATGATTCAAGACTAAATGAATAATAATTTTCGTGAATTCTTCAAGGTTAAGACTAGCGTCTAACCGATAATCTCGATCTCCTCGTTCCCTGAATTCTTTCTGAATAGCACCAGGTGCTTTACGTTTAATCTTCTCGTTAATTGTTCTGAATTGACGCTCTACAATTCCTTTTAAATCACCACGATAAGGAGAAGTATTTTCAATTTTAACGTTTAAATTGTTAATTAATTGTTCAACACCATAACCTTCAAATTCCCCTCTGTCAGCAATAATGGTTTCTGGTAAATGATGTGCGGGCCATTCAGATTCATCGATATCAATGTCATACTGCTTACAAAATTCAACTTTATCCATTGTCATATTATCCAGTGTCATCATCGCACCAATCCAAGAGGGACCCTCTAACCCAACATAAACACCAGTAATCAAACGCGAATAAACATCCATAATGCCATAAATAACAGGGCGCCCAATAATTAGGTTGCGATCAAATGAACTAACGAGATAAATATCCGCAATCGTCGCATCAACTTGAAATCGTGTTCCTGGCCCATCAGTTTCCAGCGCAGAGTGACTTAGTATTGGGCGATGTTTGAGCTCATATTCTTTTTTGCTATATCGCAATTGGATATCTAACTGTGGCTCTTCTGTTTTTTTGTACCAATAATAAAATTGATTATAGGTTGGAACCTTTGATTTATCCCAAACCTTATATTTTACAGATTCTCCTTCATGATATTTATTTGAGTAAAATTCTTTTAACAGATATTGATAAGTATCATTTAACGTAAGCTTTTCTGATTTTCTATAATATTTCTTTATCACATGTCTAAACTGCTTTTTTACATCTTCTGTTATATTGATTCCCTGTTCTTCTTCTCCATAAATCCTTGGTCGTCCTACTTTTTTCTCCTGAGACAACTCTCTAACTTTCCCTTTGCCACCAGAATGCATGTAATCGGGTAACATAGCATTTTTATTTAAGCCGCGTTGCCAGAAACGCGTAAATAGTCGTTTCACTTTAAGTTCAGTAATTTGATGCTCTTCAGCAATCTCAAGAAAAGCAGTTTTACGATTTTTCTTACTCAAAATAGACTCTTTTGATTGACTCCATGCTTTAAATACTATCTCCCAGTTTAGGTTACGTCTCTCTAGCTGTTTCTCAGTTAAATCTTCTTCTGCATAACTCTTTAAAAATGGATCCGAGATAGGGATTAATACATTACTCTCTATTTCTATTTCCATATCTTCTATTGTTGCTTTTTTGGGCATAGCAGTTCCCCCATGCAAATCAACGTAATACAATATTGCTGAGTCTATTGAGATAACACGAATTCGATTTTTACCTTCTTTGTCTACGTATTGGTACACTTGGTTGTTATAAATCATAAGGCCCTCACTTTTTCTGAGAAATCTTGTTGAATACTTTTTACTTGCACAATGTCTTCAACGTTCAGCTTTGATAATAAATCTATTTTAATCGTTTTCGTTATAATTAAGTGTTTGAACAAGGCTAGACCACTACCTGATGGCATTCCAAAATCCCGTTCATAGATTCTAGCAATTTGTTTAACAGATTGATCTTCAGCCATTAACCTTTGCACAAAGTAGACAACCATCTCATCTATCTCTACAGATGTTAATTGATCAAAGCCTTCAATGTCATTCAACCGTATGTAACTGTGGACAAAAGCAATGTTAGTTGCCATCACTTTAGACACTTCACCTTCCGTTACAATACCCCAATCTATTTCTCGTTTTTCCCAATATACTCGTTCAATTTCAAACTTTTCTAGCGTTCGCTCAGTCATTAGTTCATCTTTATACTTCAACGTTCGAGCTACATGCATGTTAGCTGTTCCATTATTCATAGTGACTAAAAAGTCTGTAGTCATAACAATCGGTTCCTTTGTTTTAGGGTCTATCGGATGCTTCAAACCCAATTCTTTTGCAATCAAAAGCGTATCATCTAACGGTAATAACGGGTATTGTTCTCTAATATCAATTACTTTATCTGAATATTCCAACAAATAAAAGTAGTTTCGCTCCAAGTCTGACAGAAATTCAAACTGTCTAGGAATCTTTATTCCTTTTAAGCGTGTAGCACGCCCTAAAGAGGGAACATCTTGAATGTTAATCCAAGGCTTATAGTCTATACCTTGACCTTCACCATTAACCCTTCTTTATTTTGTTTTCAGTAGATGACATTCGCTTTCTTTTTGCCATTATTTCATCTCCTAATATTAAAATAACCTCTTACAGATATCATATCTGAAGAGGTTATTTTAATCAAACTTTATTATAAATGATCAATCTTTATTATAAATGATCAAACTTTGTTCTAAACGATCAATCTTTATTATAAAACCACACTAACTACTAACCTCAGAAATAACTTACTCTACTGTAACTGACTTAGCAAGGTTTCTTGGCTTATCAACATCACAACCACGTTGTACAGCGGCATAGTAAGCAAGGAGCTGCATTGGTACAACACTTACAAGTGGCGTTAACAATGGATGAACATGTGGAAGAACCACACGATCTTCATCTTTTTCTAAGCCTTCCATACTTACGGTACATGTGTTAGCGCCACGGGCAGCTACTTCTTGTACGTTACCACGGATGGATAAGTTAACATTCTCTTGTGTCGCAATGGCAATTACAGGTGTGCCTTCTTCAATCAAGGCAATCGTTCCGTGTTTTAATTCACCACCAGCAAAGCCTTCTGCTTGAATATAAGAGATTTCTTTAAGTTTAAGTGATGCTTCTTGTACAACATAGTAATCGACACCGCGACCAATATAGAACGCATTGCGTGTATCTTTAAATAGATCGAGCGCCATTTGTTCAAATACTTCTTTTTGGTCAGTCAATGTTTCCATAGCATTGGCAACAATCGCTAATTCTTGTAATGGATCAAAGGTAAGTGTCTTACCTTTTGCTTTTGCTGTGTCGACCGCTAAAATCGTAAGCACGGCAATCTGCGCTGTATACGCCTTTGTTGAAGCTACCGCAATTTCTGGTCCAGCATAAAGCGGTAATGTATAGTCCGCTTCACGAGAAAGGGTAGAACCTGGTACGTTTGTAATCGTGATTGACGGATGTCCCATTGCTTGTGTTTGAACAAGCACAGAACGTGAATCCGCTGTTTCACCACTTTGAGAAATAAAGATAAACAATGGTTTTTCAGAAAGTAGTGGCATATTATATGAGAATTCACTCGCAATGTGTACTTCAACAGGAATACCAGCGACATTTTCAATAATTTGCTTTCCTACTAAACCAGCATTATAGCTAGTACCTGCTGCGATAATGTAAATACGATCAGCTTTCCCCATTTCATCTCTTACAGCTTGTTCTACTTTAATGTTATTTGATTCATCTTGATATTGTTGGATGATTTTACGCATAACAAATGGTTGTTCATCGATTTCTTTCATCATGAAGTAATCATATGTGCCTTTTTCTGTATCAGCCGCATCGGTTTCAACGATGAAAGGTTCTCTTTCAACTGCTGTCCCGTCAAGCTTTTGAATGCGGACTTGTTCTTTTTCAACTAAGACAATTTCACCATCTTCAATTTCTAGATAAGTGTTTGTTTGTTTTAATGTGGCAATCGCATCACTCGCGACTAAATTAAAGTCATCACCTAGTCCTACAAGGAGCGGACTCTTATTTTTTGATACATAAATAAGATCTGGATTTTCTTTATCTAGTAGACCAATCGCATAAGAACCTTTTAACATACCCATGACTTCTGTGAAAGCTTTTAAAACATCATTTGTTTCATTGTATTTTTTCTCAATTAGTTGAACGATAATCTCTGTGTCTGTTTCACTTGTCAGTGTGATGTCTGTTAAATACTCATCACGTAATTCATAGTAGTTTTCAATAACACCGTTGTGCACTAAAGTAAATCGACCTGATTGCGATTGGTGAGGGTGAGCATTTTCTTCTGACGGCTCACCGTGTGTTGCCCAACGCGTATGACCAATACCGATCATTGATTCACCTTGATTCCCTACTTTATCACGTAACGCTTGGATACGTCCTTTGACCTTAAACAGGTTTACTTGCTCATCGCTTAATGTCGCAATCCCTGCTGAGTCATAGCCTCTGTATTCTAGCTTCTCTAACCCATCTAATAACACCGATACTGTCTTATCTGTTCCAATATAACCAACGATTCCGCACATAACTTTTATTTCCTCCTAATTAAGGGGTAATAAAAAGCCATATCTGTTCCAAGGGGCTTTTATTACCCCTTTCTCTTTTTATAAGTTTAGTACTCTTACTATAAATATTAGCCAAAAAGTCGCCTTTTTGTTTTATTTATAGCTTTCGGTTGGAGAGACAACCGGGAGGCATCCGCCGAAACGTTCGATACTCCTCCTCCTCGTCAACTACACCTTCCGTGTAGTTCTGGCGCTGTATCATTCTTCCTACTATCCACCTTTCTATCTTTGACTGTGCCGTAAGACGACTTCTCTATTTTATCGAAAGTTAATAAGTTTTTCAATAGTATTTTTCATAATCTGGTAGTTCTTTTAATATAATGAAATAGCTCTTCATCCGTTATGATATCCATCATCCTTCGTACCTTTAGCATATGTCTCTTTAGCTGTTCAAGTGACACGTGACCAGTAACCAACCTTAACTAAAGTGACGAGGTCTCTACGCTCATGATTCAATCAACACTTTTCAATCTTTATATGTGAAAAAGTGTACAAATTATGAACTTTATTCACAAGGCGTTGAAATAGGGTTAGGGATAGGGGTATAATAAATGTGAAATACATCACATTATATTTTTTATAAAGGGGAGAACGTTTTATGAGTATGTCAAAAACACAGGTGAAAACAGCCTCTGTATCTCACATGCAGCCAGTGTTCGGTTTTATTTTTCTAGCCGTCGTCATTTTATGGGGAGCGAATTTTTTAGAAACAGAGATGTTATTTTTCCGTCTGTTAGTTGGCCTTGGACTAGGTTATGCACTATCACGTGCCTACACTGGATTTGCGGGTAGTGTTAACCGCGCCTACACAACCGGATCAACGAAATTATTACGCACGTTAATGTTTATGTTCTTTATCTCAACACTTGTCACAACCGCCTTTTTATTAAATGGTGATCCAACGACCTTCGGTCTTTGGATTAACCCCATTAACTTAGGGTTAATTGCAGGCGCGATTCTGTTCGGTTTCGGTATGTCTTTCTCAGCTTGTTGTGCGAGTGGGGTGCTCACGGATTTAGTCACCGCCTTACCACGCGCCTTTGTTACGTTAATTTTCTTTGGTATGGGTGTCTTCTTAGGTTTTCCTATTCAACGTAACAGTGAATTTGTTACAACAACTTGGTTTAACTCTGCTACATTTGAAAGTGGCGTCTTCTTACCAGACCTCTTTAAGTGGGATGGTTTAAATGGTTTTATCGGAGCATTAGTGCTGACGGCGATTTTCTGTGGTATCGTTGTGTTCCTTAGCTTCAAGTATGAGCGTTACCGCAAACAAAATAAAACGTATTCTGGTCACTTTGTCGAAGCGCAACAAGATCAACCCAATACATTTGATACGAAAGATTATAGTCTTTTCTCATCAGAAACATATCATCGTCTGTTTGTTCGTCCTTGGACATTAAAACAAGGCGCTGTTGTCATAACATTAATATTTGCTTTATTAATGGGTGTCACAAAGTCAGGATGGGGTGCTTCAACGCCTTACGGTTTCTGGTTCGGTAAATTCTTAATGTTGTTTGGTTTTTCACCTGAAGCATTAGCTACTTTCACCTCAGGAGCACCAGAACATTATAGCGCGCCATTCTTTAGTCATCCCGTTAATACACAAAACGTTGGGATTATGTTAGGAACGATTTTCTTCTTACTAACAGCTAATAAATTCAAACAAACGTTTATGTCAGAAATGCACTTAACGAAGCGTGAACTTATCTTATTCGCCTTAGGTGGCCTGGCGATGGGCTTTGGTACACGTCTTGCTAACGGGTGTAACGTTGGGGCACTTTATACACCAATCGCACAGTTCTCACTATCAGGCTGGATCTTCTTAATTTTCATGGTTGTTGGTGGTATTGTCGGTAACAAGTTCGCTAAAGCATGGTTTAAATAATTATTGAGCCAACACTTAGCTTGCTTATCTGATTGTATAAGCTGAAGCTATTTAAAAAGGGTGTCGCAGTTATGCGACACCCTTTCTTTATATGCTTTTATATGGCATCACAACCTCTTAACTCTTTTGTATCTTTTAGTTAATTGGGTGTATCTATCATTATTCTGGTTTTAATCCTAAACGTTGTTCAATGATCGCCACAACAGGATCTGCCGCTTCATGACAACGTTCAATTGTTGGCGCTTCAACCATCACTCGGACGAGTTCTTCTGTTCCTGATGGACGAACAAGCACACGTCCATCACTACCCATGTCTTTTTCTACTTTATTAATCGCTTCTTGGATGTATGGATCAACAAGCGCTTGATTCTTATCGACGACTTTCACGTTCTTAAGAACTTGTGGAAACTTCTCCATTTCAGCAGCAAGCTCTGATAAAGGCTTACCTGTTTCTTTCATCACATTCACAAGCTGAAGAGCTGATAACATCCCATCTCCTGTTGTTACATGATCAAGGAAAATGATATGCCCTGATTGCTCTCCACCTAAGTTATAACCCCCACGACGCATTTCTTCCATGACATAACGGTCACCGACATCCGTTTTATCACTCTTCATACCATTTGCTTCAACAGCTTTATAAAAGCCTAGGTTACTCATCACAGTAGATACCACCGTATGTTCATTAAGTTGACCAATGCTATCAAAGTATTTAGCACAGATAAACATGATTTGGTCACCATCAACGATTTGACCTTTTTCATCTACGGCGATAAGACGGTCACCATCTCCGTCAAAAGCAAGACCAATATCCGCTTCTTTTTCAAGTACAAACGCTTGTAGTTTCTCGGGATGTGTCGACCCGTAACCATCGTTAATATTTAAGCCATCTGGAGACGCCCCAATGGTTGAAACATCCGCATCTAAATCTGCAAACAAGTGCGTGGCAAGTGAAGATGTCGCTCCGTGGGCACAGTCTAGGGCGACGCGTATACCATCAAAATCGTGATCGACGGTTTGTTTTAAGAAATGTAAGTATTTTTGTGATCCTTCGTAGTAATCATTGATTTGACCTAAATCTTTACCGATTGGACGAGGACATGTATCTTCATCTTGATCGATTAAAGCTTCAATTTCTAGTTCTTGTGCATCAGTGAGTTTAAAACCATCTGAGCCGAAGAATTTAATCCCATTATCTTCTACTGGATTATGTGAAGCTGAAATCATAACCCCTGCTTCTGCTGACATTGCTTTTGTCAGGTAAGCAACACCTGGTGTAGAAATAACACCAAGACGCATGACTTCTGCTCCAATAGAAAGCAGTCCAGCAACGAGGGCATTTTCAAGCATATCACCTGAAATACGTGTATCTTTCCCAATTAACACGCGCGGACGTTCTGTTTCCTTCGTCAAGATAAAGCCACCAAAACGTCCTAATTTGTAGGCAAGTTCAGGTGTTAAGCCTTTATTAGCTACACCTCTGACACCATCTGTACCAAAATATTTTCCCATAAGAAATTCGCTCCTTTATTTATGTACCTAATTTAATCGAATCGTAACATCCTCTAAGGGCAATGTTACTTGGATATTATCTAATTGATTATACTCTAACGGGCGGTTATATTCACCTTCGGTTAGATTATTCGCATTAACGGCCAAGTCGAGTTGATCAACATTAACCTCATCAAGGTCAGAGGGAAAGCCTCTAAGAGTGACCACAACCCTGCCACTCTCAGGACTCACAAATGTCGCATTTAATCCATCGGTTACGTTATCAATGGTGATATCTACATCATCTAATGTCGTTTCTGTTTCTTCTTCCACTTCAATCGTCACTTCGATTGTCTCTTGACTTAAACTTGTCGCATTATCTGGGACAAGGAGGGTCACATCCAGTGTCGTCGTTTCTGTGACCTCTGACAAATCAATCGGCGCTGTCTCCACTCGTTCAATAGTTGCCAGTTGATCTGATGGGGCAAAGACAGTCACGTTATCTGTTTGAATAGATGTCTCGACAAGACGCACACCCTCCGGTAACTCACCAGAAGTCGTCACATCAATGGGGACATCTTTGTTTGGATTAATGACGGCTAATTCAACCGTCACTGTGCTCGGTTCAATCCTTGCATTCATTTGGTTACCTTCATTGTCATAGATTCGAACCGGGACATCAGTTAGTGTCATGGATTCTTCAATACCTTCTACATCGACAAAAGCTTTAACACTAGAAATACGATTAATGACACTCTCCGCACTCGTTATTTCAACCGTTTCAGGTATGACTGTCGCTGATTCAATTTCAAACCCTTCTGACATCTGATCGAGGTTACTATAATCAACAGAGACATCATAAGTACCACTTCCACGCTCTTCAATCGTTACCTCAATATTTTCCGGTTCAAATCTCACATCAATGCGGCTTGATACACCGTCATGCTTAATCGGCACCGTATGTGTGCCGGGTGAGAGCCCTTCTAAATCAACATAGACATCAAAGTTGCGTTGTGTGACGGTCGATTGCACGACACTGACTGTCCCCGTCAGTGACATTGTGACGACCTCTGGTACACCACTGACCACGTATTTCTCGTCGTCAATCACAATATTAACCGGCACATCATCTAATGTTTCCGTTTCTCTTGAATTATTAAAAATGGAATCAAAGCTCCCAACATCTGCATTACGCGTATCTTGATTATCGAATGATATCACTAAAAATGTTAAGATTGCTAAGAACAGTGAAATCACACGAATGACCCACGGTTTATTTAACCAATCATTCATTTCTTTTTCCCCCTCCAACTCCATTGTTTAAAGGTTGAGGTTTTCTCTAATTCAGGCGCCAATTCCTTTGACAATAGATCAATGAGGCGTTTTTCATCAATATCACGGTAAAGTTCACCGTTTTTTGTCAATGACACATGCCCTGTTTCCTCCGATACAATAATCGTCAGTGCATCACTTACTTCACTGATGCCCATTGCCGCCCGGTGTCTCGTGCCTAATTCTTTTGAGATGAACGGGCTTTCTGATAGCGGCAAGTAACAAGCTGCCGCAATAATTTGATTCCCTTTCATAATGACAGCACCGTCATGTAACGGTGTATTTGGCACAAAAATATTCGTTAATAATTGATGGGTTAATTGACCATTCACAGGGATACCGGTTTGGATAAAGTCACCCATGTTTGTTTCACGCTCAATCGTAATAAGCGCCCCAATACGACGTTTAGCCATATAATTGACTGATTTAATAATCGCATCGAGTGACTCATGGAAGATCTCTTCTTCTGAGCGTCGGTTACGACTAAAGAAGCTACCTCGACCAATCTGTTCAAGTGCCCGTCTTAACTCTGGCTGGAAGAGAATAATGACCGCCAGTGGTCCCCACACGATAATTTGTTCAATCATGACTTGAACGGTTTGCAAGTTCAAGAAATAACTGATCAAATAGATAATAAAAACAACAAAAATACCTTTTAGTAGTTGAATTGCCTTCGTTCCCCGAAGCAACATAATGAGTTTATAAAACACATACCAGACAAGGGCAATATCAACCGTAAAACGCAATAAATTAAATAACGAAAATCCCTCACCAAGCATGATGCCACATCCTTCTTTTCATAGATTACCACTCACTTCATTTAGAATCACAGATAGACCCATTATAGCATATCTTCTAAACGCTTGAGAGATTATCCATCAATTTTCCTTATTTTCTTAACAACTTCTCATCCCTCTCTCATAATCATGACACACATGCTTCATAAACAAAGAAAACAGACTTATAATCACCAAAGAGATGATTGTAACTCTGTTTTCATTCGTATGACTATATATAGTCGTCTCCTAACATTACATGTAATATAAGTTTTCTGATGGATAGATTGGATCACTTGTCACATCAATACCGAGTCGCTTTAAAATCTGTTCATCATCTTTACTTAACATGACGGTAGAATGTGCTTGTACACCGGTTAATTCATGTAATTTATCAACTGCCAGTTGGGCCGTTGGATTTGTGACTGCGCCAATCGTTAGAGCGATTAATACTTCATTCGCATTTAGTGTCGTCACTTTACTATGCAGTTTATCTGTTTTTAAATCTTTCATTGTTTCAATAATCATCGGTGATAATAAGAAAATCTCATCACCAATATTAGCTAAATGTTTAATCGCATTTAAAATAGCCGCCGAACAAGAATCCATAAGGTTAGAACCTCGGCCAGTAATAACGGTGCCGTCATTTAATTCAAAAGCCATCACCGCGGCCTTATCTTTGTTATCGGCTGTTTTCAATTTCTCTGCGTATTCCCTTGCCGGTATAACGGGTACACGGTTTTCTTCTTTTAATTCAAGTTCTTCCATAATTAATTTCATTCGATTGACGACTTCTTCATCCAGTAAGCCCTTTTTATAATCGCATTCTGTGTGGAAATGTCGGCGAATGATTTCTTGTCTCGATGCTTCCTTAATGACCTCATCATCCGTAATACCAAAACCTACCCGATTAACCCCCATATCCGTCGGGGATTGATAGATCGATTCTTTACCGGTAATCTTTTCAATACTTCGTTTAACAACCGGGAACATTTCAAGGTCACGGTTATAGTTTACGGCGACTTCGTTATAGGCCTCAAAGTGGAAGTAATCCATCATATTCACATCTTTTAAATCAACGGTCGCTGCTTCGTATGCTACGTTAAGTGGGTGTTTAAGCGGCACATTCCAGACCGGGAATGTTTCAAATTTAGAATAACCCGCATGATTACCTAACTTATGTTCATGATAAAGTTGGTTTAAACACGTTGCTAACTTCCCGCTATTTGGTCCTGGAGCCGTTACAACCACAATTGGCTTCGTTGTTTCAACATAGGGATTCATACCATAGCCTTCTTCACTAACAATTTTCTCAACCGCCGAAGGATACCCCGGAATAGCCACATGGGTAGCCACTTTAATCCCACGTCTTTCTAGCTTGCTAATAAACACATCCGTTGAATGTTCATGATTATAGCGTGTAATCACCACACTGTTAATTTCTAAACCAAATCCACGGAGTTCGTCAATTTGGCGAAAGACATCCATTTCGTACGTAATTCCGTAGTCGCCACGAATTTTATTACGTTCAATATCACCTGAATACACCGTTATAATAATTTCGGCTTGATCTTTCAACTTTTGTAGTAGCTTAATTTTTGCATCTTCATCAAATCCTGGTAAGACACGTTTAGCATGTTTATCACCTATGAGCTTGCCGCCAAACTCTAAATACAGCTTATCAAACTGATGGACGCGTTCTAAGATGTATTTTGATTGTTCTTCGATGTACTTTTGTGGATCAAATCCTTGTTTTCTCATGTCGGCCTCCTATAGCTTATTCTCTTATTTTTCACCATCATCACATGTGGTGTATGTGGTGTCATTGACAGGCTCTATATCTCAGTCTTATTTATTTACTATTCACAAACATTCACTATACCATGAGTATAGGTTTTTGTTAAGGACTCTTCAGTATTTTTAAAAAATCCACAGCCAAAAGCGACTGTGGTAATAATTGATTATAAAAAAGGATCAGACATTATAGTAACGTCCAACCCTTTTGACTCATATGTATGGTGGAGCCTAGCGGGATCGAACCGCTGACCTCCTGCGTGCAAAGCAGGCGCTCTCCCAGCTGAGCTAAGGCCCCACAACAAGAGTGAGCCATGAAGGATTCGAACCTTCGACCCTCTGATTAAAAGTCAGATGCTCTACCAACTGAGCTAATGGCTCTTAAATGGCTGGGCTAGCTGGATTCGAACCAACGCATGACGGAACCAAAAACCGTTGCCTTACCGCTTGGCTATAGCCCAATAAAATAACAGTGAATAAGTTCACTGTCTAAGTTAACATATAATTTAAAATGGTGGAGGGAGTAGGACTCGAACCTACGAACCCGATGGGAGCGGATTTACAGTCCGCCGCGTTTGGCCAACTTCGCTATCCCTCCAACATATTAAAATGGTGCCGGCCAGAGGACTTGAACCCCCAACCTACTGATTACAAGTCAGTTGCTCTACCAATTGAGCTAGGCCGGCAAGATGGTGGAGGATGCAGGGCTCGAACCTGCGACCCCCTGCTTGTAAGGCAGGTGCTCTCCCAGCTGAGCTAATCCTCCAACATATAATGGTGACCCGTACGGGATTCGAACCCGTGTTACCGCCGTGAAAGGGCGGTGTCTTAACCGCTTGACCAACGGGCCAGTATGAAAATAGAGAGCTTCCAGTCGGGATTGAACCGACGACCCCTTCCTTACCATGGAAGTGCTCTGCCACTGAGCTATGGAAGCAAAATGGCTCCACAGGTAGGACTCGAACCTACGACCGATCGGTTAACAGCCGATTGCTCTACCACTGAGCTACTGTGGAACAATATCATGAAATCAACCATATTATTACTTCACAAAGCTTATAAAATC
>NZ_BAXD01000033.1:0-26788 GCF_001310395.1 Halolactibacillus sp. JCM 19043 | reverse complement strand
AATTCAAGGGAAATCAGTGCCGTGAAGCATCTAACTATCTGTCGCTCTGAATTTTAAAATAGTTAAAAAATGGATGATCACTACCTTTATTTGAATGCTTCCTTTTTTGTCAAAAAAATAATTGAAACTTGTTGAGAATATTCTAATTATATTTATGCGACGCTAGTGACACCATTTTAAATTATAGTTTAACCGATTATAAAAACGCTGATATTATCCTTGATTGCTGCTACTTAACTCAATTAATCAGCCGTTCCATGAGATTCATGTCATGAATGCACTCCTATTCATGGTGGGGAGGATCTCAAGAAATACCATTGCCTGTGGATATCAAAATTTTTAAGAATTATAAAGACCGAATGTGACGCTGTTTTTAGTTGTCATATATAATCAAAACTAGTTAAACCTGTACCTAAAAAACAACCATTCAAGCAGCATAATACCACTTGAATGTTTGGCGAATACACAATTAAAATTACCGACAAAAATTCTGATCAACGTCATTTGACTAAGAGACAAAATAACGTGCGAGTGTCTATTTTTACGTGATCATTGCTATTTAGCTTTCTTTAATCAGTTCCTTGTACTCTTCTACATCATCAAATGCCGTTGAAGAGTATCCTGGTATAAGGCTTGTATTCACTAAATGAATGGGCTTATCATTATTGAGCTTTTCTATAACTATATCAAAAGAGTTCTCTTTATTTAATGTGAGTTCAATATTTTGCATATCACCCGCCAAATAATATACATTATCTTTCTTTAATTGATACGTTCCTCGATCAACTTCCCTGCTATCAATATATTGAACAAAGCTGTTTTCTTCTGGTTGAAAACTAAATTGAACAACATATCTGTCTATCGTTTCAGTTTGAATATTGCGGACAAAAAGAGCCACTTAAGCGGAGTTTAGAGCCACTGAATGCATGAAATAGAGCCACCGAGGGCGGAGAGAGAGCCAATCGGCGGCTAATGTCATGTTCTAACCTTACGGTTAAAGACTTTAGTGACTTCTTTTCAATCCGTGTCGTTCACGCATAGAGATTTCGCCATCAATAATGATGTTATATGAATCATGGACAATTCGATCAAGTATGGCATCCGCAACGAGCGCTTCGCCTAACTTGTCATACCACCCTTCAGGCGCTGTTTGTGAACAGAAGATGGTGGAGGCTGTCTTTAAGCGCAATTCAATAATCTCAAAAAGGGTTAACGTGTATTCATCAGGCAGAGGGGTTAAAAGCCATTCATCAATAATCAATAAATCTACCCCTTTATACTTTTTAATCAAACGACGAAAACTACCATCTGCTTCATTCTTTGCGAGTATAAACTCATCTAATAGTTCGGGTAAACGGACATATTTCACTTTATAATTTTGGCGACAAGCCTGAATGCCGAAGGCATTCGAAATCCACGTCTTCCCGTTACCAGATGCCCCCATCAGAATAATATTCAAGTGATGTTTAATATAATTACCTGTGGCTAAGTCTAGAATCTGGCCTTTATTCAAGCGACGATCGGCATGATATTCAATGTCTTCAATGGCTGCTAAAGGCTCTTTAAATTGCGCTTGTTTAATCAGTCGCTGAAGCCGATTAGATTGTCTATTGGCGTACTCATTATCCACTAGTAAATGAAATCTATCGTCAAAGCTCATATCTTGATAATCCCTATTCTCATTTGATCTTCATACGAATCAGCATAGCCCCTAACTTTAATTCCCTTAATTTGCGTACCGTTTCTGACATTGACATTATTTTTTACCTCCATAGTAGTTGGCGCCTCTAACGAATCCATAAGACTCATCGGTTTTGTCTGATAGACGATCATCAGTACCTTTTGCGTCAGCTCGTTTTTTATTTCTGTTTAAAATCGTCTTATACACACTAAGCGTAGGATTATGTGTGGCGAGAAGTAAGCGCTGCGCGGCGTTTTCCATCTCGTCTATCTCAAATCTCTTTTCTAAGTGACGGATATGCATGATTTGCGTCAGAGCTTGTTTTTCAGATCGCTGTTCAAGTAATGTGCGAATAAAAATCGTCATATTTTCGCCGATTGTTTCCGCCCATTCGATACTTTGTTTTGGCGTATGATCTAAAAAATATCGGTGATGATCAGGCATATGGTCTGGATTGGTTGAATATTGTCCAGGTTCACCATATACCCGTTTATGTGATGCAATTCTTGCCTCTTTAAAGTATACTTCTAGTACATCCTTAGATAGACGAACGTCAACGTCACTTTGGATATATTCATAGGGAGTGGAGTAATACATGCGATCAATTTGAATGTGGTAGTTTGATTGAACTCTCGCTATTCTCCACTCCGAAAATTTTAGACGTGGCTGGCGTAATGGGATAAGATAATCGCGTTCCTCTTCATCAAAGACAATTTTTCGTGACCCTGGTCGTTTTTGAAACGGCTCTTGATTAATGTCGTCTAATCGTAAGCGTATTTGATCGTTCAGTTCAGCTAAACTAAAGCACTGATAGTGTCTTAACGCAGCGATAATTTGACGTGATATAAAGCCAACAGTGCCTTCGACAGATGGTTTATCTTTAGGTTTTCGGGCACGTCCAGGAACAATGCTTGTCTGGTAATAGTCAGCTAGTTCCCGGTAGGACTCATTCAAAATCGGTTCCCCCTTTACAGGTTTTATCACACCAGTTTTCAAATTATCAGAGACAAGTGATTCGGCAACACCTCCAAAGTATTCAAAAGCGTGAATATGAGCCGTTAACCAGTTGCTTGATTTCATATCTAAAAATCCTTCGACATAACTGTACTGACTGTAGGGAAATGTCGCGACAAAAATATACACAGGCATATCACCGCCATTTTCGCGATCCTTAAGGGACAGCGTTGACCCAGCCCAATCCACTTCTAGTATTTCACCTGGTTTACGTTTGATTGGCATCGTCGCTTTGTGTTTCTTTGCGTATAGATTGTATTTCTCGGTGAACGATCGATAGGCATAAGGTAACTTACCACTACTCCTAGCCTCGTCACTGTACTCCGTATGGAGTAACTTTAAGGTAATATTCTTCTTTTGAAGTTCCTTATGAACTTTCTCCCAATCTGGCGGATAATATCCTTTTTCAACTGCTTGCTTCTCTGGATATAAAAGTTTAGCCAACCATGCGTTCGTCATGTCATCGGTTAACTTACTCACACCAGCCCTTTCAGCGCGAGTGATGACATCAGATACCGTGTTTCTTGAGCTACCTACACTCGTACTGATTGTTCTTTGGGAAACAGACTTGAAGTGTAGGTCTAATATCTGTCGATATTTAACCATCAAAAAAACCTCCTGTTTATAATGTCGTACCGTTAGGTACGCAAGCTCATTATACAGAAGATTTTGTCTTTATATATCATATTAAGTTGGTGTGGCTCTCTTCATTGCACTCAGTGGCTCAGTTCTCCGCCCTGAATGGCTCTATTTTCCGCTCAAGTGGCTCTATTTCAATGCAGTATTCACAGTTTGATAAAATCCTCTTAAGCTAGGTTCAGGACCTGATTTAAACATCATCATAATGATAATTGACACAACAAAAAGCAAAAGAATAACTCTTTTCATTCGTCTCCTCCTCTAATGCAATATGATTACTTACCATAACTTTGTTTTGGGCTCTTACAGTTGTCATAATTTGATTATATTACAGTGTAAATAAAAAGAAAAGAAGTAAAAAAATACAATTACATATGATCGAATTAACTTCATAAATCAATATAAACATATCGAACAAATCATATATGGACGTTTTCGTTCTTTTATAACAAGTCTCATGTCCAAACTTCAATGAGAGGGAATGACTATAAACTATTTAGCGCAACATGTGTCTTGTCAACTGTATAAACTTAAGGTAAGATAAGCTGTAAAGATTAATAAAAAATAAGTATGATTCAGGGAGGCAGTCACATGCGCACGTTTTTAGAGAAAAAACATATTGAAGTATCATTTCATCAATATTTTATTAAAGCGTTAAGCTTTATGGCACTAGGTTTGTTTAGCTCGTTGATTATTGGACTCATTTTAAATACGATTGGTGAACAATTAGCTAACTTTTTTGGCACATCGGTCATAACTGAAAGTCTCGTCGAGATGGGAACTTTTGCGATGGATGGAAAAGTCGTTGGAGGGGCCATTGGAATCGCGATAAGCTATAGTTTACAGGCACCGCCGCTCGTATTATTTTCTACCTTGTTTGCGGGGGCGTTTGGCTATCAATTAGCTGGCCCGGTCGGGGCTTATATCAGTGCTTTATTTGCGAGTGAGTTCGGAAAGTTGATTTATAAAGAGACGAAAGTCGATATTATTTTAACCCCCTTTGTGACGATTCTTGTGGGATTTATCGTCGGTAGTTTTATTGGTCCCCCCGTTGATCGTTTGATGACAGGTTTAGGCGAAATTATTAACTGGTCAACGGCGCAACAACCGTTTATTATGGGGATTATTGTGGCGGTTGTGATGGCTGGGCATTAACAGCCCCTATTTCAAGCGTGGCGATTGCCTTAATGTTATCACTGGACGGATTAGCTGCAGGCGCAAGTGTGATTGGTTGTTCTGCTCAAATGGTAGGGTTTGCGGTAAGTAGTTATCGCGAGAACGGGTTTGGTGGTTTTATTGCGCAAGGTATCGGAACATCGATGTTACAAATTGCTAACATATTGAAAAAACCGCTTATTTTAATTCCGCCAACAGTCGCAGGTATGATCATGGCACCACTCGGAACGGTCGTATTTCAAATGACGAATAATGCCTCAGGTGCTGGTATGGGAACGAGTGGTTTAGTTGGTCAAATTATGAGTTTTCAAACCATGGGATTTGAAATGTCTGTCCTCTTTATGGTACTCTTTGTTCATATCATTGGACCGATGGTGATTTCTTTCTTGTTGTCTGAATGGATGAGGAAAAAAGGCTGGATTCAGTTTGGTGATATGAAAATCAATTATGAGTAAGTCGGAGGGATTATCTTTGGAAAAACTACAAACAGAAGCACAGTTTCAAGAATTAAAACAACAAGGAAAACAAGTCTTTTTATTTTCAGCTAATTGGTGCCCGGATTGCCGTGTGATTGAGCCATTTATTCCTGAATTAGAAAAAAAATACGAAGATATAAACTTCACGTATGTTGATCGTGATGAATTTATCGATATTTGTATCGCGCATGATATTTATGGTATTCCAAGTTTCTTAGCGTATAAAGATGGCGAAGAAGTAGAACGCTTTGTTAGTAAAGACCGGAAAACACGTGAACAAATCGAGGCATTTTTAGATCAGATTTAACGGCTCAGAGTGGTCATATATGTAGGACAAGGGAAAGTACTAGGTACTTTCTTTTTTGTTTGACCTTTAACTCATGATACAATAAGTCATGCATGCACGTTGAAAGGATGAATAGAATGTCACAAAAGAGTTTCGAAATAAAAAGAAAGCTGGATCAAGCCTTTGATGAGACATCGTATCAAACCCAGTTTGATCGTGAAACGGATCAGTATCGTGTCGTTGACCAAGAGACGAATCAAGGCGTCACCATTCACTTAACAAAATTAATAGAAAAATACGAAAAAGTAGGGGACCAAGCACTGTGGCCTCTCGTTGAAAAAGTTACACAATCTTTAAATAAATTAAAAGTCACACATAGCCTTCGCGGAAATGAAAAACAGGTATTCCCTGTGATTCGGGCGGAGAGTTTTAACACGACACATGGTTTAGATAAACAACTGGTTTCGACTCCACACACAGCGGAAACAACGATTTTTTATGCGCTAGACTTAGAGACGAGTTATCAATTAATCGATCAAGCCTTACTTCAGGAAAGTGGTTGGACAAAAGATCAGTTACATGATTATGCTTTGATGAATCTTGCAGATTTACCCGTTGATTTGAATAAACAAACCGTGGCAGGGAATGATTTTTACTTCGTTAAAAATCAAGACGGCTATACCGCAAGCCGGATTTTGCTTGATGAATTTTTAGAGAATCAAAAAGAGCGCGCGACAGGTGAATTATCATTTTGTATCCCACATCAAGATGCTTTTATTATCGCAGATATTCACAATCCGAAAGGATATGATATACTACAACAGATGGCCATGCAATTCTTCTCAGAAGGACAAGTGCCGATTACGGCTTTGTCATTTTTATATGAAGAGGATGCTCTTACGCCGATCTTCGTTATGGCAAAGAATAAACCAACAGATTAATTAGAAAAGGAATGAGTCAAGAATGAACGTGTATTACAATCAAACAGGAATAGGTGACGTCCTTATGTTACCAATTAAGACAGGTAAACGTTACGAAACAAGTTTTCGTCGTTTTGGTGATGTTGTAGAAATTTTTGATACGACCGATGAGACAATTCTCGGGTACAATATCTTTCATGCGTCAAAGTACTTCTCGCTTAAAGACGGTCAATTTAAGTTAGATGGCGCTTTCTTAAGTGAGATGAACGATGTTTTAAAACAAAATGGTTTAGAGAAACCACTCGATATCGATCTATCACCCAAGTTTGTCGTAGGTTTTGTAAAAGATATTCGCAAACATCAAAATGCGGATAAATTAAATGTCTGTCAAGTTGATTTAGGGACTGAGACCGTTCAAATTGTGTGCGGTGCGCCTAATGTAGCTAAGTACCAACATGTTGTTGTCGCTAAAGTTGGCGCTCTTATGCCAGGTGGTATGGAAATTAAAGAAGCCAATTTACGTGGTGAAGATTCATTTGGTATGATTTGTTCACAGCGTGAATTAGGCTTACCAAATGCGCCAGAAGAAAAAGGCATTTATGTCTTAGGTGATGAGGTTAAGGCTGGCGATGAATTTACATTTTAAAGATGATGTGCGCAAAAGACCTTGTTCTTTTGCGTTTTTTTCAGGATGAAAAAATAATGTAGAAATAAACCATTTTAACGAAAACTTTGTTAAAATGAAACTAATGACTTTATAGAGAGAGTGAATCATATGTGGAATAAATTTAAACAACACTTTAGTCACCTCTTCCATCCTGATGATGAACAAGGCACTGATGAGGAGAAAGACGTTATACATAGAGATGAAAAGCAAGTGAAGCAAAAAAGAACACCTTATCGTAAAATTGATACGAAAGTGACTTATTATTATCCGAAAGAACGCGAGTTTAAATTTCCTGTTTCAATAGATGAAGTAGGAAAAAGTAGAGAGTCACACCGTCAAGATATGACTTTAGATGAGAAAGAAGACCGAAAGTCACCTAAAGAGGGATCAAACAAACCATTTAAAGTGACCGAAATTCCGTCACCCGTTTATGGTTTTAAAAAACGCCTGCAAAAAACAGCGGCAACGTCAGAAACCGCTCAAATCATGCGTCAAACAACTGATTACACATCACCAGCTTATGTATCAAATATTTTAAGCGAAGTGAGACGGACGCGTGGAGAAATGTCGGATTATGCATACGACCGGATTGGCCAAAAGAGACAGGTACCAGTTGAAACAGAGGATGTCTCTCGCCTAAATGAAAAAGACACCCAACTAGACGTACAACCTTCATTACCTGAACAAAATGAAGAAGATAGGATAGAAGGTACCGGTGTGTTTATTAGAGAGGAACAAGAAGTGTCAAACACTTCTATCCGAATGGAAGACGTCAATGATGTCAACACAAGCAACGAAGTGAATGCCGGTAAGCTTGTTAGCCAAGAAGATAAACCTACTTTAACTCAATCAACTCCGGTGCATCAGGAAGTATCTGAAACAGATGAGCAGGAAACAGTGCTAAAACGGTCCCCAGTTCACGAACCAGCTAAACGTGAAATGAGAAAGGGTCACACACCCTTTAACGTGCGGATGCGCCCAAGTGATAAAAAACGCTACTATGATCGTTTAAAACAACAAGAACAAATAAATAATCAAGAAAAGACAAAAAATCAAACACGAACTGCCGTGGCACGTCATGATCAACACTTAGATCAAGTAAGTCATCAATCTGTTGAGAAAAGGGCAATGCCAAATAATGACCTGCCTCTAACAGTTGAAAAATCAACCATCCAAGCACTACCACTTCATTTATTAAACGACCCGGTCGTATCTGCGAATGAGGATGATACGTTTATACGTGAACAATCAACCCGTTTAATTGAGGCACTCAGCCAATTTAATGTCAGAGCAGAGGTTGTTAACGTGATGCAAGGTCCAAGTGTCACCCGTTTTGAGATTAAACCTGAGACAGGTGTGAAAGTAAGTAAAGTAAAAAACCTAAGCGATGATTTGAAGTTAAGTTTAGCAGCAAAAGACATCCGAATTGAAGCGCCCATTCCAGGTAAACATGCGATTGGGATTGAAGTCCCAAATGATGCAACCCGTCCGGTAATGTTAAGTGAAATTCTCGCTTCAGCTACTTTTCAACAGGCGTCATCACCTTTAACGGTCGGACTAGGTCTTGATATTTCAGGTGAAGCCATTGTAACAGATCTTCAAAAAATGCCGCACGGTCTTATCGCAGGTGCGACGGGTTCAGGAAAAAGTGTCTGTATCAATACTATACTCTTATCGTTACTTTATAAGGCAACCCCAGAGGAAGTGCGCTTACTTCTTATTGATCCGAAAATGGTTGAGCTTCAACCATACAATGCCTTGCCGCATTTAGTTAGCCCGGTTATTACTGATGTAAAAGCCGCCACTCAAGCGCTCAAATGGGCTGTTGAAGAGATGGAACGACGTTATCAACAATTTGTTGAAAGTGGGGCGCGAGACTTATCTCGCTATAACGAGAAGATGCGTCAAAGTGGTCAAGCGACCTTACCGATGATTGTCATTGTCATCGATGAGTTGGCCGATTTAATGATGGCTGCCCCACAAGATGTGGAAGACGCTATCTGTCGTATAGCTCAAAAAGCACGTGCTGCTGGGATTCACTTGCTTCTTGCGACGCAACGACCATCTGTCGATGTCGTGACAGGACTGATAAAGTCTAATATACCTTCGCGTATTGCCTTTAGTGTGGCATCTCAAGTGGACTCACGCACGATGATAGATACAGCAGGAGCTGAGCGGTTATTAGGTAAAGGCGATATGTTGTTTGTTGAAAACGGGGCAAGGCACCCAGTAAGAATTCAAGGCGCATATGTATCAGATGATGAGATTGAACGGGTCACAAGGTATTTAAAACAACAAAGTCAGCCAAACTATTTATTCGAACAAGAAGAATTACTACAGTCTATTGAACAAGAAGAAATGACGGATGAATTATATGACGAAGCGTTAAATTTCGTATCAGAAAACGAGACAATCAGCACTTCTTTACTTCAACGTCGTTTCAAAATAGGCTATAATAGAGCAGCAAGGATTATAGACTCATTAGAAAACCAGGGGATTGTCTCTGGACAAAATGGAAGCAAACCACGCACGATTCTAGTCTCTAAAGAGGAATTAACGCATTTACGTCAGACAGAGCGGTAAAATAAAAATAAATAAATGAAAATAAGGGGTTAATACGAATGGAAAAAGAAATCAGTTTAAAATTAAATGGTAAGATTGACCGTTTGACTAATAAAACATTTAAGTTTGATGAACGTATTAAAGATGGTTGGTTCTCAGCTGTTTATTTCTTGAAAACAAAGGAAATTGCCCAAAAGAAACGTCCGAATAATGAAGTGATCATGCAGTTTTTCCAAAAAAATCATGCAGTACTTTGTGGAACGGATGAGGCGATTGCGCTATTACATACATTTAGCGATGAGCCGGAAAATTTAGAAATTCATTCGCTAAAAGATGGTGATAAAGTCAGTCCATTTGAAACAGTTTTAACGATTAAAGGCCCTTATCAATCATTTGGTTATTTAGAAGGGATTATTGACGGTATATTAGCGCGTCGTACCTCGGTTGCGACTAATGTCTATAACGTAGTAAAAGCAGGGCGGACATCAGGTAAACAAAAACCGGTCATGTTTATGGGAGATAGAGATGATCACTATACCCAACAAGCGGGAGACGGTTACGCCGCATTTATCGGTGGATCAACTGCTCAAGCGACCCACGCGATGAATGAATGGTGGGGAAAAACCGGCATGGGCACGATGCCGCATGCTCTCATTCAATTGTTTGAAGGTGACGTTGTTGCCGCATCAAAAGCCTACAAAGAAGTCTATCCAGATGACGAACTGATGGTACTCGTTGATTATAATAATGATGTTATCACCGATTCATTAAAAGTCGCGCATGCTTTTAAAGAGGAATTAAAAGGCGTACGTCTTGACACATCTAACAACGTTGTTGATAAGTATTTCTTACGCAATGAGCATATTATGGGACCATTTGACCCGCGAGGAGTCAATCCAGAACTTATCTTTGCTCTACGTCAAGCACTAGATGATGAAGGGTTTGATCATGTAAAAATCATTGCGACAGGTGGCTTTACCGAGGAGAAAATTAAACGATTTGAAAAACAACATGTTCCGGTTGATATATACGGCGTTGGACGTAGTTTACTTGATAATAAGATTGGATTCACCGGTGATAGTGTGATTTTAAACGGTAAACCAGAATCTAAATTTGGTCGCCGATATCGTCCTAATCCACGGCTTGAAAAAGTGCAATTTCACCAGTAGTTATCCTTAATGATTTAGTTTTTAATCATTCTATGATATAATGCATAATTGTGCTGTTTAAGCGTTACAATAAAGTAACTGCTAGGCAGTATGAGAACAGCGTTAGACACTTACGGGGGTAAAATTTATGACAATTTACCATTTTATTGGTATAAAAGGAACAGGTATGAGCGCACTTGCACATATTCTTCATGATGAAGGCGAAACTGTTCAAGGTTCCGATGTTGAGAAGACATTTTTTACAGATCAAGCCTTACTTGAAAAAGACATCAGGGTATTACCTTTTTCTAAAGATAATATCCAGCCAGGTTTAACGATTATCCAAGGAAATGCCTTTAGTGATGAACACGAAGAAGTGAAAGCAGCAAAAGCTTTAGGTTTAACCATTTATAAATATCATGAGTTTTTAGGTATGTGGCTTAATCAATATACAAGCATTGCGGTGACAGGGGCGCATGGCAAAACGTCTACAACTGGTTTACTTAGTCATGTGTTAAAAAATATCGAACCTATATCCTATTTAATTGGTGATGGTACAGGAGTCGGACATGCAGATAGCCGCTATTTTGTGTTTGAAGCTTGTGAGTATCGCCGTCATTTTTTAAGTTATGAGCCAGATTACGCCATTATGACGAATATTGATTTTGATCATCCAGACTATTTTTCGAGTATCGATGACGTCTTTGCTGCTTTTCAATCGATGGCAGAGCAAGTGGAAAAGGGTATCATTGCTTGTGGTGATGATGAGTACTTGCATAAAATCCAAGCAAAAGTACCGGTTGTCTATTATGGTTTTAGTGAGGATAATGATTTTCAAGCGAAAGACATGCGGGAAACCGAAACAGGTACAACGTTTGATGTGTATGTGCGTCATGATTTTTATGATACATTTACAATTCCCCTCTTTGGAAAGCATAATGTTCTAAATGCTTTATCAGTGATTGCGCTTTGTCACTATGAAGGTTTTGAGAGTGATCAAATGAAACACTTAGAGACCTATGGTGGTGTTAAGCGACGTTTTCTGAAAACGTGTAGGGGATCAAGTCCTGATTGATGATTATGCGCACCATCCGAAAGAAATTGAAGCAACACTCGATTCAATTAGAAGAAAGTATCCAAATAAAAAAGTAACGGCAGTATTTCAGCCACATACGTATTCGCGAACAAAAATGTTTTTACAAGCATTTGCGGATAGTTTAATGCTTGCTGACCATGTGTATTTAACGGATATATTTGGATCGGCTCGGGAGTTAGTTGGTAAATTATCGATTGAAAATCTTGGTGATCTGATCGAAGATTGCCGTTATGTCACGTTGGGTAACATCGAGCTACTGGCCGAGAATCAGGCGGATGTTATTGTCTTTATGGGTGCAGGAGATATTCAATCATTCCAAACAGCTTATGAAAAACATTTAAACAACTAAGAAGGAAAAACTGACTAACATGACGAATTAAGTGATGAGTGGTCAGTTTTTTATTTTTTTAAGTTTACAAAATTTTAAAACAGGGTAAACACCACTAGAACAAATTTATAAAGACAAATAAATGATGAGGGAGTGATTAGTATGGATAACCTTCTCTACATCTCGGCATTAATTGCTGCGATTGCTTTTGCTGTACTTGTGATTTATCTTGTGCGTTTATTAAAAGAGTCTGAGCGTACGATGACAAGTGTGGCAAATACTTTAGAAGGCTTAGAGAAACAAATGGAAGGTATTACAACAGAAACAACCCTATTACTTAATCGAACCAATGCATTAGCAGAGGATATTAATCAGAAAGCGGATAAATTAAATGGACTTGTCGATAGTATAAGTGGTTTAAGCTCAACGTTTACGACGTTTAGCGCTTCTGTTAAAGAAGTATCTGATACAATCTCTAAAATTGCTGTCGAAAATAAAGAAGAAACAGCCCAAGCCATTAAATGGGGCAATGTTGCTATGGAAGTATTTAAGAAAAAGAAAGATAAAAAACGTACTAAGTAATAGACTATATATAACGACTTAGTAAAAATTTTAAGGAGGAATTATTTATGACAAACCAAGAAAATAAAACAAACGACAATATTAATGCAAAGGACTTTCTTATCGGTTCACTGATCGGTAGTATTGTAGGGGCATCAGTGGCCTTATTATTTGCACCTAAATCAGGTAAAGAAGTAAGACAAGATATTAATAAAGGAGCAAATGAAGTAAAAGAAAAAGCTCTTGTTTACAAAGATAAAGCTTTAGAGAAATCAGATGAATTCAAATCTTATGCAAAGGATAGAACGGCTGATATCCAACAAACAGTCACTGAAAAATCTCAAGATTTCCAATCAAAATTCAATGAGACGAAAAAAAATGTACAAGATAAAATTAACGAAACAACAGAAGAGTTAAAAAAGAAAAAAGCAGCAATGAAATCGGACGCAGATGATTTACAAGAAGACGTTGAAGACGTTGTAGATGCTAAAGCCGAAGAAGTAAAAGCAAAAGCGGAAGCGGCAAAAGACACAGCTGAAAGAAAAGCAGAAGCGGCAAAAGATGCGGCTGAAAAAGTAAAAGAGGCTGTAAAAGAAGGCGCTGAAGACGTAAAAGAAAAGTAAGCATCAATAGAAGAACCCCTATGACACAATTAAAGTGTCACAGGGGTTCTTTTCTTCTTGATAAGCTAGAAATTATTAGGAGTCACCTCTCAGTGATTAAGTGTGTTAAGTCTTTGACTCGTATTTGATTTCTAATATGTCTCCACCGGTTATTGGATCTAAAAAGGTGGTTGGGGCGTTATTTTTAAGAATACAAACATGTCCGCGTTGTTTCATTAAATCAAAGTGAACATATCTAAACACATCTTGAAAAACAAAGGTTGTGTCTGGTAAAGATTTTAACGTTAACTTAGACAACGGTTCAATAAGATCGTCGTCTTGCAATTGTCGGTCATGATGATATAGGGCCCGCTTCGCTTTTTCTATCGTTACCGGTTCACCATTAAATGTGACGTTGATCTGCTCAGTAAGATCGAGGTTTAATAAATCAACGAGTCTTTCCTTCGTTACTTTTTGCAGAGGGCTGTAACTAATTTTGTCTTGCGCTCTTAATTTTGTTTGCATGGTTGCGGGTTTATTGTTAATAAGTAAACGTTCTGAAACAGCTTCAAAAGGCATGAATTTATCATCAAGATAAATAGCAAATATTTCAGGCTCATGCGCTAAGTAATGAAACTCTGATTGATTTAGCCACGATTGTAAATCGATTTGTTCAATGAGCTCTACTCGGTCACCATCTTTAAGTGGGTACTCGAGCGTTGTCGGTTTGTCATTCACCTTAATCATTGGGAAGACTTATAGGATTGCTCATTAAAATAAATGTTAAAGGGTTGAATATCACCGACAACATCTAGAAGGGTAACCTCAGGTTCCTTGCCATCATCCCCTTTTTCAACGAGCATTTTATCGTTATGATGGATTAATGCATCAACATGGATACTCTCACCATTTAACTGAATTTTAGGTGGTGTGCCGTGAGTACCAGGTAAGGTGATAGTTTGACTATTGACCGTAATCATATAAGCCATCCCTGGTCTCCCGTACATTTTCTTAATCTCAATACCAGCGGCAAGTAAACAGTCCCCCACAGTCAGTTGTTTCATATCAAACAATCGAACCGCGCGGTCATTGACTGTGACGCTAATATAGTGGACAGGGTTTTGTTTGGCGGCAATCGCAATACCAATAGGTGTAATGAATTCTGGACCTTGCGGGACGTCGATATCTGTTTGTAAATCTTTAATCGCCTCTGTTCCTCTAGTGGCTACTCGGTTAGAGGGTAATTGCAGTTTTTCGGCTAGAGCGTGGGTCAGCATAGGGGTTAAACTCCCGCCGCCAACCAGCATCACGGCTTTAGGTGCCCGTTTATTTAACGTCATAATTTCGGATGCGATCGCTGTTGCTAAATCATCAATCGCTTCTTTAATATCCATAGCGAGTTCTTTTTTAGTTACGACGGTCTCAAAACCTAATATATCTTGAAGAGTTGCTTCACCTTGTTCAGTAATTTCTCGCTTGACGCGTTCAGCTTCATTAAAATCAAGTAAATAATGATCACTAATCGCTTCGGTAATCTCATCACCTGCTTTAGAGACCATTCCGTAAGCTGTAATCGTACCTGCGTCTGTTAAGGCAATATCACTTGTACCCGCTCCAATATCGACGAGAGCGACATTTAAACGCCGCATAGACTCTGGTATTAAAACGTTGATCGCCGCAATCGGTTCAAGCGTAAGGGCCTCCATGTCTAAGTCCGCGCGATTTAAAGCCGAAATCAGTGATTCAACGACGACTTTAGGAAGAAAGGTCGCAATGATTTCAACTTCAGCCAACGCACCTTGTTGGTCAATGAGTGAACCAATAATATCGCCATCTAATTTATACTGTAAAACAGAATAACCCACACAGTAATAATGGGTCAATTGATCTTGATCTTTTTCTTCTTCGGCTAATTCGTATTGAGCTTTTTGAACAGCACTAAGCTCAAGAAACGAAATCGCTCCCGGTCCATCAGCGGTTGCTTCTGAATATCTGTTGATACGATCGTCCGTCTTGTTTTTAATGCACGACCTGCCGCAGCGACACATACTTTCGTTAGAGTGATTTGGTGACGTTCTTCTAACTTTTCTTTTACAGTATGAATGATTTTAGATACAGCCACGACATCGTGAATTTGGCCATCTAACATGGAACGTTCCGTATGTTCCATACTTTCGTAGTCAATTAATCTATATTTGCCTTCGGTGACATTAAGTAGGAGACCATTGACTGACCGCGTACCAATATCTAATGCGAAAATAATATCCTTCATAGTTTATAGCTCCTTATTAAACGATCTTTAACGCTTTCTATTCTTTAGTTTAACAGATTTTATCTGTCTCGTATCGCCTTTTTTAGTAGAAAAGTTTAAAGAAAATACTAAATATTTAAACAATGTAGTGACAATTCGGATGATTTTAGCTATAATGAATCCTAATTATCCATTCTTTCGTTTTAAAAACATGTCGCGGCATGTTTAAAGAATATGTAAAAGATAAACTAATCATAGGGGGAATCAACATGTCAAACGAGCAGTTAGATTTACTAAGAGAACAGCTAGATGAATTAAATATGGACTTGCTTAACTTAATTAATAAGCGCGGTGAATTGGTTAAGAAAGTGGCCAAATCAAAACCAAACCAAGGCCCGGATAAAAAATATGATCCCGTACGTGAGCATCAAATGCTAGAGAAAATTAAAAATCAAAATGAAGGACCGTTTCAAGATGCGACGATTATTCATTTATTTAAAGAAATTTTTAAAGCAGGTTTAGAACTACAAGAAAAAGATTACCACAAAGAAATGCTTGTTTCACGTAAACGTAAAAGTGAAGATACTATTATTGATATTAACGGTGAAAAGATTGGTGATGGACAACCTCACTTTGTTTGTGGGCCATGTGCTGTTGAATCTTACGAACAAGTAAGAAAAGTGGCTGAGCAAATTAAGAAACACGGTTTAAATATAATCCGTGGTGGTGCTTTTAAACCGAGAACAAGCCCATACGATTTCCAAGGGTTAGGTTTTGAAGGGTTAGAAATTCTTCGTCGTATTGGTGATGAGTTTGACCTTGCGGTTGTAAGTGAAATTGTACGACCACAAGATATGGAACAAGCAGCAGAATATTTAGATATGATTCAAATTGGTGCACGTAATATGCAAAACTTTGAACTGCTTAAAGCGGCAGGTGAAGTTGATAAACCAATTATCTTAAAACGAGGTATGTCAGCAACTGTCTCTGACTTTATTAATGCCGCTGAATATATTCACTCAAAAGGTAATAGTAATATTATTCTTTGTGAGCGTGGTATAAGAACATATGAAACATCAACACGTAACACACTCGATATTACCGCAGTGCCGATTCTGAAGCAAGAAACACACCTACCTGTTATGGTGGATGTGACGCACTCAACTGGTCGCCGTGACTTACTTATCCCGGCAGCAAAAGCAGCGATTGCGATTGGAGCAGATGCCGTTATGGCAGAAGTTCACCCAGATCCAGCGGTTGCTCTTAGTGATCAGCAACAACAAATGAATTTTGAACAATTTGATGCATTCATGGAAGCTGTAAGAAAATAATACGTGTCTAAGCCTAATGGTACAGATTTTCCTGTCCATTAGGCTTTTATATTAGAAAAATTAGCCTGTTTTCATTTTCTTTCAAAAAAAACAAGTGAATTTGAGGCGGACGATAGATAAATTTGATATACTAGACAAGAGATTTTCTTGATATATCTATGAAAGCTAGTCTATACTATATACATACGAATTAGACAGTGAAAATGATGGAGGAGGATGTAAGAAAATGAATATTACAATATACGATGTTGCACGTGAAGCAAATGTATCGATGGCAACGGTGTCACGTGTTGTTAATGGTAATCCCAATGTGAAACCGGCGACACGAAAGAAAGTATTAGAAACGATTGAACGATTAGGTTATCGACAATGCGGTTGCTCGTGGTTTAGCCAGTAAAAAAACAACAACCGTTGGGGTGATTATCCCTGACATTTCAAGTATCTTCTTCTCAGAACTTGCACGAGGTATTGATGATATTGCTAATATGTATAAGTACAATATTATTTTAAGTAACTCAGATCAAAATATTGATAAAGAGATTAAGCTAATTAACTCCATGCTTGAAAAACAAGTAGATGGTATCGTTATATGGGTGGTAAAATTACAGAGGAACATATCAATCAGTTTAAAACATCACCCGTCCCAATCGTGCTTGCAGCAACAGTAGATGCAAGTGAAAAGACACCATCTGTCAATATTGACTATGAACAAGCGGCATTCGAAGCGGTTCAATTGTTACTTGATAATGGTAATGAAAGTGTGGCATTTGTGACAGGTTTGGAAGAGACGACTGCTAATGCTTTAAAATTTGAAGGGTATAAACGCGCACTTAAAGACGCTGAAAAATCAGTTCAGGATGATTACCTCATTCGAGGCGATTTAAGCTATCAATCAGGAATTAAAGCGGTTGAAACATTACTTGACCTTAACGAACGTCCATCAGCTATTTTTGTCGCTTCAGATGAAATTGCCTTAGGTGTCATTCACGGCATTCAAGATCGTGGTCTTTCTGTACCAAATGATATTGAAGTTGTTGGCTTTGATAATACAAGGCTCGCTCAAATGGTGCGCCCAACACTTTCGACTGTTGTTCAACCTATGTATGACATTGGAGCTGTAGCCATGCGCCTTTTAACGAAGTATATGAATAAGGAAGAAGTATCAGATAATACTGTCGTACTTCCGCACCAAATTATAGAAAGAAACTCAACAAAATAATAATTGTGCCGATATAAATTGTGTGCGCTCTGCACACAAAATTTATTTTATTTCTCGAAGCTAAGGGGAGAGTTTATGAAAAAGACAGATATTTTAACACCCATAGGGATTACTTTAGGTATTGCCATGATTTCATTTGGTATTATTTCAAGTGCGGGCTTAGGTGGTTTTGTTGCTTTTGTGCAATTGGCCTCAATCATTATCGTTATAGGTGGTCTTATGGCAGCGATATTGATTAACTTTAATATTGATCAAGTGAAGTCAATGGGACGTGTCGTGAAAGAATCATTCAGTCAAAACGAAATGGATTTAGAAGGTCTTATCTCTCTCTTTGAACGTTTATCTGAACGAGCTAGACGTGAAGGCTTGCTGGCGTTAGAGACAGAACTTGAAAATGTGGAAGACCCGTTTATTAAAAAAGGCATTTTGTTAGCCATCGACGGGATCGAACCGGAAGTGATTCATGATATTATGAACGCAGAAATTACAGCGATGGAAGATCGTCACTCAAAAGGACGATTGATTCTTGAAAAAGCAGGCGAATATGCACCGGCGTGGGGTATGATTGGAACACTGATTGGTCTAGTACTGATGTTAAATGATTTAAATGATCCGTCAACGTTAGGCCCACAGATGGCGGTTGCCTTACTCACCACCTTTTATGGCGCAGTACTAGCGAACCTTGTCTTTATTCCGATGGCAGGTAAGTTAGAAAGTAAAACAGAACAAGAAGTTTTTATGAAACAAATTGTTGTTGAAGGTGTTATTGGTGTGCAATCTGGACAGAACCCTAGAATTCTAAAAGAAAAACTAAGTGCCTTCTTATCGGATGATATGAGGAAACGTCGTGAAGAACAAGGAGATACCGAGACGGAGGAAGTCAGAAATGAAGCGTCCTAATAAAAAGGTTAAAAAAGGCGCACCGGCGTGGATGACGACATTTAGTGACATGATGACATTGATTCTTGTGTTTTTTATTCTGTTATTTTCTATGTCACAAATTGATGCTGCTCGATTTGAAGCGGTAGCAGAGTCGTTTCGTAATCGTATGATCTTTACTGGTTTTCCTTCGAATATGGATATGGATAACCCGACAGAAAATTCAAATCCGAATCAAAATGATGAGGGAGCAACAGACTTTAAAAATAACTTATTTGATGATGATGTTGACGACTTAGACGAATCAACAGAGGGTAATGAAGAAGAGTTAGATGAACTGCTCGAAGAAGTGGAAGGTTATCTCGAACAAAATGACTTAGAAAATGTTATTAGTGCCAATCGAACCGACCAAGGTGTCGTGTTAGTATTGCAAGAACGGGTTCTGTTTGAAACAGCAGAAGCAAATGTTAAAGCTGAAGGCGAACCTTTTTTAGATAAAGTCGGATTATTACTTAAAAATATTCCAAATGAAGTCCGGGTAGAAGGACATACGGATAATCGCCCGATTTCAACGGCAGTCTATCCGTCCAACTGGGAGTTATCTGGTGCGAGAGCAAGTTCTGTTATTCGGTTTATTTTAGACCAACATGATTTGGATCAAGAACGCTTTATAGCAGTAGGATACGGTGATACGCGTCCTATTGTTCCAAATGATTCTGTTGAAAACTGGCGCAGAAATCGCCGAGTAGAGATTGTCATTCTTGAACTGGGACAAGAGTTAACCTCAGAATAGTGAAACAAGCATTATACAACCGAACGTGTATAATGCTTGTTTTTTTAATACTAAAAAAGCGACTCAGTTGTTGAGTCGCTTTTTGTATTAATCATAACCATTTATTAAGATGTCGGTCCATTCGAGTTATCACCGGGTGATTCATTATCTGTTGAATCGCCATCGGTTGAGCCATCATCTGAAGAATCATCATCAGGTGGTGTTGTGTCACCATTTGTATCATCTGATTCATTATCTTCTGGCGCTTCAGGTGGATCCGGCTGTTCGGGTTCTTCTTCTGTAAAGTCGCCATCGACAAATGGAATCGATGGTTGTGATTCACGTCCAAAGTAATCAACGGCTCTAATCTGATAAACAGCGGGTGAATTTCCCACATTATATTGATTGTTTGTTGTTGAATCTAACAGACTAAAGTTACTATCAGGATCATTGGCCCGGTAGATCCGGTAACCAATCACATTACTACTACGTGACTGTTGCCAAGTTAAGACGTTACCTGATTTTGATACACCTGTTGGCGCAAGCGGACGCTCGCCGCTATCTTCAATGTCTTCATCGCTTAGATTTGGAAGTAACAAACGTTCCCAGCCACCATTACGTGAAGGGTATAGCTGAGTAATGTCTATAAGTTCGTCATATCCTTTATCTTTTAGCCAGTCTGGATTAAACATATAACCTGAACTAGATGTGAATTCATTTGGTGTTTGATCATCAACAAGTACAGCACTATCACCAACATTGACAACGTCTGCTGAAATGATACTGTAGTCTTCTTCTTTTGGTACATATTTTGAGTTAAAGATGTCTGACCCAACCAGTCCTAATTCACTTGTAAGACTAGACGGTGACATACCTGAGACTAAACTAAATGACCGTGACACAATATTGTTTGGTCGTGCAAAGCGTTCAGACGGCGCCATAATCTCTGGAGCTACTTCGGTAGCCGCATTAACTAATTGAGCCCAGAACACTTGATTACGGCCACTATAGCCGGTATTCATTGGTTGTTCGTATTCATAACCCATCCAGCTTCCGAGTGTGACGTTAGGGTTTGTCGCAATGAACCATGTATCTCTAAAGTTGTTGGATGTCCCTGTCTTACCAGCCCAATCAATATTAGGGTTAGATAAGTTACTTCGAGCGGTCCTTCCTGTTCCGCTAAGTAGAACATCTCGCATCATATCAATCATTAAATAATTGGTTTCGGTGCTAAATACGCGTTCTGTCGTTGATTCATGCGTATACACTTCTTCACCGTCAGCATTTTCAATCTTACTAATGATAAAGCTATCGGTATACTGCCCATCATTACCGAAAGTTGAATAACCATTTGTATTTTCTTCGACTGTTGCGTTATGGCTACCTAGTACCATTGATGGCAAACGGTATTTTTCTTCTGGGAAGTTACTGAATCCCATTTTAAGTAAGTAATCTGGAACGGGATTAGCATTTTCTAATAAGTCTATATAAACTCTACCAGCAGTAACATTATACGATTGTTTTAAGGCGTTTCTTACTGTCGTTAGGCCATAAAAACGAGATGAACTGAAGTTCGTTGGTGTCCAATTTTCGCTAAGTGAGCCGCTATAAGTAAACTTAGCATCAGCAATAATAGAGCCAGGTTGCAGTAAGCCTTCCTCAAGTGCAGGTGCATAAGCGAGCAACGGTTTAGCCGTTGATCCCATCTGACGGGGAGCGTTTGTCGCAAAATTACGATTTTGCAGATCGAAATCTCGACCACCGACAAAAGCTAAAATCGCGCCGGTATTATTATCACGTAAAAAGCTTCCCACTTGAACAGGGGCGTTATAAGGGATTAGCTCACCTGTTTCGGGTCCTCAGTCATAATGGTATCTCCATTCGCGTTATTTTTCGCGATTTTATTAGGACCATAATTGTTATAATTATTTTTTACCTCTTGGAAAACGTCATAAATATCTTTGACAATCGTCGTATGAATTTTGTAACCGCCTTGAGAGATCTCACGGTCAGCTAAAATTTCATATTGTTCAATTAATGAATCGTTTGAATTGAGTTCTTCAAGTGTATAACCATCTTCAAGGGCAAGTTTTTCTTTAAAAATATCGATTGCGTCGTTAGTAATTTCTTGCGTCAAATAAGGATACCGCTCGAATGTAGACGGCGAACCTTCTGTAAAGCTTGCCACTAAATCAAATTGAAGAGCTTCATCATATTGATCTTGGGTAATATATTCATTGCGTAGCATCCTGTCAAGGACTGTCTTCATTCTTTCAAGTCCTGGTGCTAAACCTTCCGCGCTTTTTACTTGTCCACCATTGGTAAAGGGGCTATACATAATCGGACTCTGAGGGAGACCGGCAATGAAAGCGGCTTGTGCGAGATTCACTTCATTAGCATTAACCCCGAAAATACCTTCCGTTGCGGTTTGAACCCCCGAGATATTCCGACCATTTGCATCACGGCCAAAAGGCACAATATTAAGATAAGCTTCTAAAATTTCATCTTTTTCTAAGAAGTTTTCAACTCGTAAAGCCAGCAAGATTTCTTTTGCTTTTCGATCGAAGGAAACTTCATTTGTAAGGATTTGATTTTTAATAATTTGTTGGGTTAACGTACTGCCACCTGTTTGGGTTGCCGCACCAGTTAACTCTTGGAACACGGCACGTAAAATAGCTTTAGGAACAATACCTTTGTGTTCTTTGAAATACTCATCTTCCGTGGCGATGACGCCATTAATAATATCTTGTGATACTTGGTCAGCCGTTGTTTCTTCACGATAAATGTCAGAGCGACTTCACCCATGAAAATGTCATTAGCAAAATATATTTCTGATGTCGCTTCATAATTATATATGGCCGTTGTCATGTCTTCGGCACTACGCAGCGGTTCATCCTTAACTAAGGCTGCAAAGTAGCCAGCTCCTAGACCGCCGACAAAAAAGGCTCCGACTACAAATAAAATAATGAAGAAAAGTGAGATATTCCACGTTACATCATAGCTAATGCGGAATATTTTAGGGACAGTTTGACTAATTTTTTCCCATATCTGTTTAAGTGCATCTTTATTAGGTTGATTCATTGTTTATACCTCCTAAAATTCCAACATTAATTATAACATAGATGATGTCTGAAGGACGAAAAAATAAGATTTTAATTAAAAAAAGCTTGCTTACTTCTCGGTTCTATGTTTAAAATAGTATCAATATCATATTTTAACGGCGATGAGAGTTTGCAGTAGTCATACACTCCCTTTTATAGAGAGCTGACGGTTGGTGGAAGTCAGTAAATAGTGACATGATGAATTACGTGCTTGAGCTTCTTTTTGTGATGAGCAAAAAGACGGTAGTGATATCGTTAACGAACGAAGTGGCAGTGAATGCAATGAGGGTGGTACCGCGAAGAAATTCGTCCCTTTTTGAACGCACTGTTTTTTTATTTGCAAAAAATGGCTATGTTTGAGTTTAGTAAGTAGTCAACAACCCCTGTGAATTCCAACCCTGGGTTATTGACTTTTAAGGTCATCATTAAAAAAAATAGAATAGAGGAGAATACTTATGAACATTATTCAAGATTTAGAACAGCGCGGACTGGTTCAACAATTTACCGATGAAGCAGGTCTAAAACAACATTTAACCGATCATATTGTCACACTTTACTGTGGTTTTGATCCGACGGCAGATTCTCTGCATATTGGTCACTTAGTGCCAGCGCTTATGCTTAAACGATTCCAAAAAGCAGGGCACCGTCCGATCGCTTTAATTGGTGGTGGGACTGGTATGATTGGTGACCCTAGTGGTCGGACAGATGAGCGTCAACTTAATGATGAAAAAACAGTGGATTACTTTAGTGAACAAATTAAACAGCAACTTGCGACCATTTTAAAATTTGACGGGTCAGACAATGGCGCCGTTGTTCGTAACAATAAAGAATGGTTAGGTTCATTAACATTGATTGAATTTTTACGCGATACGGGTAAACACTTCGGTATTAACTACATGTTAGCGAAAGATTCAGTCCAATCCCGTCTTGAGAACGGTATTAGTTTCACTGAATTCACTTATATGATTTTACAATCTTATGACTTCATGAATTTATTTGATAAAGAAAATTGCACGTTACAAATCGGGGGAAGTGACCAGTGGGGGAATATTACTGCAGGAATGGAACTCATTCGTCGTACGCGAAAAGAAGGAGAAGATGCTAAAGTATTTGGTTTAACTGTGCCACTTATCACAAAAGCGGATGGGACGAAATTCGGTAAGACAGCTGGTGGAGCGGTTTGGCTAGATAAAGATAAGACAAGCCCATATGAATTTTATCAATTCTGGATCAACACGGATGACCGCGATGTTGTAAAATTCTTAAAATACTTTACCTTCTTATCGATTGAAGAAATCGATGCACTAGAACAATCGTTAGAAGAAGCGCCAGAGAAGCGAGAAGCACACATTAAGTTAGCCGAAGAAATTACTGAGATGGTGCACGGGGAAGCAGCACTCGCACAGGCCAAACGTATTACCCAAGCGCTCTTTAGTGGAGATATTAAACAATTAAACGGTGAAGAAATTAAGCAGGGCTTTAAAGATGTGCCATCAAGTGACATCACGTTACAAAATCAAACGCTCGTTGATTTACTCGTTGAAGCTAAAATTGCGTCATCAAAACGTCAGGCACGAGAAGATGTTCAAAACGGAGCGATTTACATTAACGGCGAACGGAATCAAGACGTAAATTATACATTACAGTCAGAGGATTTAATTGACGGTGTATTTACCATTATTCGTCGTGGTAAGAAGAAATATTTCCTCTTAAATATAACAAAATAACAAGATAATTTGAGGTATTAACTGTTGAAAAAGAGAAAAACAAGCCAATAAAAGCAGATGCTTTTATTGGCTTGTTTAAATTATATCGCCCATTTACGATCTTCAGTGAACGAAACGGTAAGCCAGATTTCATAAGGATATTGTGAGAGGTAGGCATGAATTTGTTCCCGAATCTCATCTTGTTCAGAAATCGTTTCAGTAATTTCGCTCTCCGCTTCAGCAACAAAATCAACCTCAACCCATAATGTTTGACCGACCTTGCTGACACGTGTAAAAGCTTCGATAAACTCATGCTCGATCCGAATGGTTTTGACATATTGCTTGATTTGATCTGGAACCTTTCCCTTTGGTGGCATGTCCAGTAGTTCTCTAAGACTTGATCCGATTTCACTGATAGGGACACGAATAAAGTAAAGTGAAACAATAACGACCATTATCGGGTCGATATAGGGAATAAAATCATTTAAACCAGGCATTAAACCGAAGATGAGAGACAGTAAAAAACCGATTAAAACACCGACACTGACAAGCGAGTCCATTAACCATTGATTAGCCTCAGCATGTAAAAGTCCGGATTGCACTTGTTTCGCACGGTGTTTGATGTAAAACGTAATGCCTACACATAACAACGTCCCGAAAACGGAATAAGATAAAGCGAGATTGATATCAACTTCTCTTCCCCCACTGATTATTGCCATCGTCGCTTCAGTGAAAGAGGTGACGACAAGGATAAGTATCACAAGATACTTAATAATGATCACGAGTGGCTCAATTTTGTCTTTGCCAAAAGGAAAGTTTTTGACATCGGTTTTACGCATATAGTGGGAAGCAAATAGAGAAATCATGGATAGAATGAGACTAACTAATGAATATAATCCATCAAAAACAATCATTTGTGCTCCGGAGAGAATACCAAAAACAATCCCTGTAATCGCAAAAAATAATGCGCCATACACTGATATCCTTAATAAATGTCGTTCGTGGCTTAATTGTTGATACATATAAAACGCTCCAATTGTGTTTATAGTAAAGAGATAGGCAACCTTTTCGGTTACTTTCCGTAATCATATTATATGACAGGATGATACAAGGAGCAAACAACAACCATTGAAGGAGTTATTTTACATGATTACGTTAACTAGAATGCAAGTAGGTGGGGGTAAGTTTTAAGTTTAGTCTGCTTTACTCTAGTGAACATCCTCTTGACCATGACGAGTATGATGAGCCTAACCAATAGATACCATAAATTATCTAAAAATTACCGAGTGCATGAAGTATGAAGACAATCAGGAAAATACTTATGTTTATTAGGGGGATAAACTTTTTGTTTTGCATTATTCTACGCCCTTATAAATAACAAGTTGCTAATGATTTGCTAAAACCATTATAGTATATATAAGGGAGGGGAAAAGGTTGATTCATCATATAGAATTATATGTTTCTGAATTAGAAACATCCATGAACTTTTGGGGCTGGCTGTTAGAAGAATTAGGTTACACACTTTTTCAATCATGGGAGAAAGGACAAAGTTGGAAGAGTGGGGACATGTATCTTGTCTTTGTACAAGTAGAAGACCGTTTTAAAGATAGCCCCTATCACAGATGTGGAGTCGGTCTCAATCACTTAGCTTTCCATGCTCGTTCGCGTCAGCATGTCGATGAGATTACGAAAAAGATAGAACAGAAGGGAGTCGACATTCTTTATAAAGATCGACATCCCTTTGCGGGTGGAGAAACACATTACGCTGTTTATTTTGAGGATCCGGATAGGATTAAAGTTGAATTGGTTGCACCTTGAGTTTGTAATTAGCTTCATTGTAATTATGGCATGCCAAAATTACAATGAAGCGTCAGTCGAAAATACTGGATTACACGGGCGATGACTTCAGTCAGTGGTTGTTTACAGAAATAACAATATTATAAGCGGATCTGATGAAGAAATTCTTATTGAAAAATAGAAAGGATAGATGGATGATGCTAAATTTATGAAGTAATCAATAATGGAATGAACATATTAGAGAGGGGGCGTATAAATGTTTAAATATTTTATAAGTGGGTTGTTTTGTCTTTTGGTAGGTATACAGCTATTCTTCATAGCGGAAGGCTTGCGTGTAAGTCAAGCACCTGCTGTTTTAATAGTCATCTTAAGTGTCGTATTAATGCTTGTTCCTTTTGTCATATCTGTTAAAAAGGTAGAAAAGTGAAAGTATTGACTTTGTAATCAGGCGGAAATTCTTTTCATGGTTCATTCGTTTATAATGGTTGCATATGAATGGAATTCATAATGTCATGAATTATAAAATGGATGTTTTACTTATGTCCTTCTAAAAGTATGCCTACGCATTATGATTTT
>NZ_BAXD01000032.1:0-29479 GCF_001310395.1 Halolactibacillus sp. JCM 19043 | reverse complement strand
TGTTTCTTTAATTCTTCTGATTATCGAGGATTTTAGGGAAGAGCGAGACAGGCACTTGCTGGACCTTCAGGCTGATCAAAAAAAGAAAAGATAGTTATATTAACTCTTTGTTTTTTCTTTTTCTTCTAACGCCTGTATCATTAAAAATTTAAGATACATTAACTTGGTATTCTCTTTATTCATTTTTAAAATAGAACAAACAGATGCCGCAACTATTGCCATGAAAATGTATACCCCCCACGTAACTATAGATGTAATGGGTTTCCCATCCAAAACTATAGATATAAACAATTTGAACACAGTAATATAAATTGCCAGCCCTGCTAAACCGGGTGCTATACCCTGGAAACGGTAACCAAGAGAATCTATTTTTGCACAAGTATTCTTTAAAATAAGTGTATCGATATTTTTAAAATCTTCGAACATATGACTTAGTTCTTTTTTCGATTCATTCATATTAATTCTATCACTAAGTTGCATCAACGCTTTCTTATCAGCTTTCATTAACATCATGTCATCAACAATAGACTCTCTACACTGATTGCATAACCCTTTGTTTTTTTCCATTTTATCTCTCCTAAACTATTTTTTGTTCCACCTATTATAGGCGTAGAAAAAAGAGTTATTACTTTTTTCTGACGAATAAACTAATAAATATATTTTCACTCGATGATATACTGTGTCTATTATTATTTGTAGTTTGGCCCCTTAATATTAATTAAGTTTTTACTGTGGCTTTATAATAAAGATTGATCGTTTAGAACAAAGTTTGATTATTTATAAAAAAGATTGATTAAAATGCAAGGTTTTGATTGTTATAAATCCTTTTAAATCAACATTTCTAATTTTTTGTTCAAACTTTATTATAAAAATTTTTTAAAAACCCGATAGGTTTCTTTAATTAATATTCCTATTAACAATGTTAGCATAAATTAGTTAAAATTGTATGATTTTTATTAAAGTTGAGTTCAAAAAAAGAGAGAGATTCTCTCTCTTTTATAATAATTAAACATATCCTCTTTCTTTAAGACTAAGGGATGCGTTTTGACTAACGATAATATGATCTAAAACATTAATGCCAATATATTCACCCGCCTTAACAAGTCGTTCTGTAACCGAAATATCTTCCGCGCTTGGCGAAACATTACCTGAAGGATGGAAAAGGATATGTTCTTTAATAATAAGTTCGGTTACACCTAATTAAAATTAAAAGGAATCCATTTTGTAAAAAGATTACTCAAAATGAATTCCACTTTTGTAAATTAAATTTATTGTTTAGTACGAATAAAGTTGTTTACTTTTGCGACAAGCAGACTGATATGTACCACATTCACATAACCATATAAGGTTATTCATTTCCAAAATGATGTGATTTATTACCTAGAAAAAACTTCCGATTCTTTAGCGCTTTCTTCAATCATATACTTTACTAAAACCTTCGACATGTAACCTTTAACACCTTTTTCAATATTTCGAGCGTTAGTAAAAAGTTCCGCATCTTTGACTAATGTCTCTATGTGGTAGGGTTCTTTTAATAATTCCTTCTCTTTGCCCGTCCACTGGCCTAAAAGTGCAAGGTATTTTTCTTGTATTAAAGTTTTCTTAGCATCAATTGATAAATAATTAAAATGTACGAAATGGTCAAAACGTGAAAATAGCGGTCCGCCCAAAGCAGAGAAAATTTCTTCTCTTGATTCGTAATTAGCTGTACAAATAATAACAGAGTTCTTTAAGTTTACCTCGTAGTTTTATCAACGAATATACCTTCGTCAAACATTTGGAAAAACGCTGAATGAACTGCTGAAGAACACCTGTTAAACTCATCAAATAGAATAATGTTACTTTCTCTGTTTAATAAATCTCTTGCTAATGCAGGATGCTCTAATGAGCTGCCGAAAAGATAAGACCCGAAATCACCTGTCTGAAACATAGATAATTGCTGGCGAAACAATTCGCCGTTTGTCAGTGCATTGTTGATTATTTTGGCACTTTCAGTTTTCCCTACTCCAGCGGGACCGTAAAACATCATGACAACGGGTTTTTCATCATTGCCGGCAGTTAGTGGATATAAAGTTGATAAGATTTCTAATAGAGTGTCATTTTGCCCTATAATTTCTTCATTATATCTTTGATAAATGGATAACAAATAATCCCTTGTGATCTTCTCATATTTATGACTTTCTTCAGTTAAATCATCGCCAACTACTCGCTTTAATCCCTTTGTGAACACTAAAGGAGGGTTTTGGAAGTAGCATTTCCCAATACATCCATAGTCTACTAAAAGTTTTAATATATACGGAAGATTAGCTACAAAATGCTCTTTTACAGATGAAAATGATTCCGCATTACATATCAAGGTTTTGAATTGGCCCCTGTTTTCCTCAATCCAATCATCGAAATTTTTTGAATCCATTTTCAAAACCAGTTCTCTTAAATGGATGACATTTTCCGGTTCTACTTCACCTTCAAGTTTACTCTGAAATTGTTTTGATGGTCCGATATATATCGAATAAATTCCTTCCATATTAGTTAATCCCCGCTAAGATAATATCAATTATTTCCAACTCAACATCCTTACCTGGGTCTTGAGGATTGTATTGATCCTTTTTATGAGGATCATAGCCTGTTGGTTTTGTTTGTTCTTCCACACCTTCACTGTCACCTATAATGTCCTTTTCAAATTTTAAACTTTCCTCTAAACACTTACCCACCCGAATCCCGTACATGGTCAGGTTCATTTTCTGAAGATCATGGAGTTTATAATTATTTCTCAATCCGTCCAAATTAAAACGCACAACCCTTTTCGTTTTCCGTCTGTTTATTGCAACAAGTTCATAATAACCTTTGGCGTTTAACAATACTTCATCAAAGGAATGCAAGTTAATATTCTCTGGGGAGAACGGGTTTGATGTATCTGTCAGCTCTTCTGATGTTTTAAATATCTTTACAAACGGTGTAATTGATTTAATGAAAGCAGCTGATTCAGGAACGATATAGAGTTTAGAATCTTTTAGCTCTTGGATACCATAACCTTTACTTTCCTTATCATCAATTAGATCTACAAAGCTCGTAAGAATTGTATTGGTCAGATTGGTTGTTAAGATATTTGATTTATTTCGACTTGCTCCTCCTTTGACGTTGAATGATCCTCCAAAATTAAAAATGTCTAATATACCCGTTCCAACTTTAGCGCCTATTGACATATCATTCGCTTTCTTAACTATATTCTCCATAATCTCTTGTGAACGCCCTTCATTTTTTAAATCGAGAATATCAAGTGCAGACGACTCATCAAAATATATTATTTTTTTCATTTCATTACTAAGCCCCAATCATATAATAAATTTTAATCTCGAAATTTTTCCAGTTGACTACATCTCGGAACAGTCTTGACGCGACTACTTAATTTCAACTTCAAACCTTATAACCACCTAAATTTCAATAAAACCAAAGACTTCTTCAGCCATGCTTCACCTAGCATAACCTACAGTTAAACCATCTTTGGATCATATCATCCCTTAAAATTTTTAAACAACACAAAACTTAAGTTTGCTATCTTTTCAGTCCAACCAGTTTGGCGTTTAGGCATGGTTTTTACCTCAAATTAATTAACTTTTTGATTATTAAATTCATACAAGATTTTTCCTAGATGTCATTCCCGGAGTCATGAATTCCTCCCCAGTTAATTCGGATGCTATTTCGTCTATAAATTTTTTCTTGAGTTTTTCCATTAAAGCGCCCTACTTCTTGAACACACATGTTTGTCAATCGCACCCTATTAAGTAGAACTAAATATTCTTCCGATGATCCATTTCCGATTCCCCATTTTATTCATATAGAAACTCCACACGTCCAATAAAGTCTGCTACAGTGTAGGGTTCGAATGGTTCTATGTACATCGCTTCAGCATCATCTAAAGATTCCTGAGCAAGTTGTCGATACCCCTCTTCTGATTGATCTTCTTGATGATAATGTAATGGCATAGGATATCTTACGATAGTTCCATCACCGTGAGACGAGTACGTTATGATTCCGGCTGCCATCCCTTGATTGGTTAAACTTAAATGAGTTACGTCATTAGGATAAGGAACTTCATCAGAAACTTCTGTAGGATCACCAGCGGAATTATAAATTACGTCAACAACAGGAACACCCCACTCATCTTCCCACATAGCCCATTGATCTAAAGTTAGCTCTCCATATATTGTCATAATGATTCGTGCATAATCTATTTCTGATTGGGTATAGTGAGTTTGTAAATCTTGATTAGACATCGAATAAAAAGAATCATCATTTGTAACTGAATAAAGAATTTTTTTATCACCTTCATGCCGTAATTCGAATTGTTCAGTTCCACTTTCACTATGAAGTCCCCACATTTCATTTTCATCACTATCTAAATCAAGTGTTAAAACATTTCCTTCTATTTTTTTATCTTTAATAGTAGAAGTCATATCAAAATCCCAACGATTAAATCTTTGATAATAATCGTCTTCTACCACTATTATATCTGACATATCTTTTATAGAGGTTTTATAAGGCTCTCCTGAAAAGATAACATATATTCCTTTAAAATCTTCATATGTATATGCTTGCTCTTCTGCATTTTCTTCCTTTGAATCCGCAAGTTCTGGATTCTCAATTACTGTTTCTTCTCCTTTTTCAAATGGGTAATCTGCTGCTTCTTCTTTACTACCAAGAGTATAGATTCCTATAGCGCCAAATAGTACACCCAAAATTACTATCACCCAAACCAACCATTTCTTATAAAATGGCTTCGATGGTCTAGACCTAATTTGATTTCCATATTCATCAGAATATTTTTTCTTTGTCATTAGTTTTCCCCTTATTTATTTTCTTCTTTTCAATCGACACAATTCTAACACTATATTAAACAATCTGGCCCGTTTGTGGAAGATAAAGATAAAACAAACAGGACCTTGCGGTGCAACTTTTTTTATAAACAGTACGTCTTTATTTTAAACTAACAATTCATTTACATGAAATTAATCATCAGAATAATGAGAGACATACTCTCTCTGAGTCTGTATTTGTTCATCTATCAGATAATCCTCTAGCTTTCCATACCTTGATGCCTGTGTTAGAGATACTCCGAAGCCTTCTACAAGTAGTTGCGGTCCAAAATGACTTGCTATAGTGTTAAAACAAGTTATTCTTAATGATTTCGGTGTAAAGCCAGTTAATTCCTTAACTTTAGTCGCAATAAAACGATTGTTAATTGGTCTATCTTGATATACTTCCGAAGCACTAGAGCTTAATATTAGGTAAGATTTACTCTCTACATTCCTTGTGTTAGCTCTTATTCTGGCGTACTCATTAACCATGATCATCTCATCATCTGATAAATAGACCGGCGGTCTTTCGCTAAAGTAAATGGTTTTTTGGTCAAGTTTTAAATCAGTTGTTTTAATGTTTCTAATATGACTTGAAGATAAGCCATGGTAAAAACATAACGATGTTAGAAAGCTTTTTAATGGCTTCTCATGGAGGTTATGTTTTATTACTTTTGCTACTCTAACTTGTTCTTCAAAACACAAAGGCTCTATAGTCGGAGGCAAATCCCTAGATTTAATATCCAAAATAGGAATATGGGTTATAATTCTTTTTCTTTTAGCTAATTTAAATAAAACCAACAAGTCTTTTCTTACAATCTCCCTATGTTTAGGAGTTAATGTTAAAAGGAATTCATGAATATCCTCTTGCTGAACAGTATCCCATGATTCAATATGCTTTGAATTAGTCTGAAACCATTTTACCAATCTAATAAAAACCTCTAGGTCTGTTTTTATTGTAAGAAGAGACAATGGATTCCTTGCATTAAACTTCACTTGTCTCTTTCTTAATTCCATTCTTTCATTAAAATATATTTCTAAAAGGCGCTTAAATTCCTTTGATACTAGTTCTAACTGCCTGCTAATACCTGTAATAACTCCATCATCTTCATCAAAGCTCAGTAAACGTTCTCGAACTAAAAACTGAAATAAACTTGATTTAACACCTTTCGAATTCGGTAACTTCTCTAAAGCAGTTACTACCCATGTTTCAGTAATATCTGAAGGTCTAAGAAGGTCACTTTCAGCCATTAGTAAGACTTTTAACACCTTACTACTGTTTTTACGTATGGTATCGACACCAATCTGTAATTCCGTCAAATACTGTACATAGTCTTTGAATAAATCAGCACACCATTTCTTCTTGAAATTTTCTTTTAGAAAAACTTCTGTTTGTATTCTCTCTACACGTGCTTTACTAAAACAATAATGACAAAAGGTTGCTCTTTTGTTTACCTCTGACTTATTGAGCTTCCTCTCACAAGATCTACAATTTAAATTATTCATATTAAATCACCTAAATTGGTGGAAGCTAATCTTCAGAATGTGATTCATTAACTACCTTCGCCAAACTATTACTTTTTGCTCTTTCAAGTTTTTTCACTTGTGTAGGAGTGTGCTTCCACAAATCATTTGGAGTGCATTCTAGAGCTGTACAGAGAGCGTCCATTGTATGGGTCTTTACTTGTTTAGGTTCACTAGTTAGTAGAGCACTAATAGAAGGTGGTGATAGTTTATAACCTGCCTTATCCTCCATTAACCTGCCTAATTCTGCCCCTGACCAGATACCTTTATCAGCCATAACCTTTCTTAATCTCCATTCAATTGCCATTTCATTCACCCTTCTTATTAAAATTCAATAATTGATTTTGCCACTTCTCTTGAGCCATTCGAATTCTTTTTTCTAAATGGTCTGAACCAGGATTAGAATAATTAAATGTGGTTGCTACGTCCGAATGACCTAACAGTTCTTTTAGTGTTAATAAATCAACTCCAAGTTCCGTTTGACGAGTTGCGAATGAATGACGTAATTGATGTGGACTAAAGATTTCTTCTTTTGTAAAACCTAATTTTTCTTGCCTTCTAGCCAAATTTTTACGAGCCGTATGTTTATTAAGTCGAATCCCACTTTCTGATAAAAACAATGCTCCATCGGTTTCAGAAGTGAAAAGAGGTCTGATTTTCTCCAAATACCATTTTAGTAGTAAATCCACATCATCTAACATTGGTACCCATCTTCTCTTGTAACCCGATCCTTTAGACCCTTTACCAAAACGAACATGCGTTTTACCCTTTTCTCCCAAATCAAATCTACAGTCTTTAACATCCATCATAATGATTTCATGTGTTCTTAATCCAGTTAACTCTAACATCCTAAAGATCGTGTAATCCCTAGCTACCGTAAAATATTTTCTAGCCACCTTCATTTCTTCTTTCATACCATTCCAAAACCTATTTAGTATTTCTGGTTTAGGAGGTATAACCTGCCCATTGTGGTCATCTTTTCTATGGTAGTAACGATTAAATTTATCTAACAGGTTAGGAACTTGTAGACGGTACCTTTCCCATATTTCATGCCCGTGCCTAGTCCTTAAATAATCTAAAAATGTAGAGATTGTAGATTGATATTTTCTTCTAGTTGAGTAGGCTAGTCCTCTCCCTACTAAACCCAAATAAAAAGTATCTGCATCCGACATTGATACTTCCCATATGAACTTATTCGAAACATCCAAAAATTCATTTAAACACTTTGTACCAAGAGCTATAGTAGATTCCGTATAACCTAATACTCGTTGTTGTTGTTCCCAAAGCCCTATTAACTTTGCCTGATACTCCCTTGACTCTTCATATGTAGGAAAATGTAACTCTTGTTTATTACTAACTACAGATAGAAAAGGTTGTTTCCCCATTTAAAAACCCCTATTTTTAAGTATTACCTAATATTATTAGCCTACACCTAATATAACAGAAGATTAATGAAAAAGAAACATATCCTTTCTCCGGTGTTGATGTGCAATTATAATATTTGCACTATTATTTAAAATTGCTGCCTTAAACACTTCTCTCGGTTGAACAATACTAGCATTTAATGATCCAACATGCGCTCTATGACAAGCAATCACTTCGTTCTTAGTGTTAAGACAAATAACGAAGAATACTTCACGATCATCATCAGCAATACAATTCTGAATAAATTCACTAGCGTCACTAGGCGATGCTATTCTAAATCTCTTTTCCTCTCTTTCAACAGTGACCTGCTTAATTCTTACAATTTAAAAAATCTTTTCCATGTAAAAACCTCCAAAAAAAATATAATTTTCACAAAGGTCGAATTGTTTTCTTCCTTTGTGATGGCTCCCACCACTTTTTTGCGAGAATGAAGAAAGGGATCGGCCGTCTTTTGGCCGACTTGCTAGAAAAGGAATTAGAAAAAAGAGTGAAACACAATGACTTAGAGACCGTTGGATTTGGGTTGTAATCTTACGGTCTCTTAGCCTACTTTGTTTCGCCTTGTTTCTTTTCTTTTTGCCGTCCTTTTCACAATGACGAGCAAAAAGTACAATGAGGAGACACAAAGGAAGGAAACACACTGCACTCTGGTTATTTCTTTTCGACTGCTCGATGCAAGGAGAAAAGAACAAAAAACACGCCGGTATAAAAGGGCGTGTTTTGACGCATAATATGCGGCCGTTTTTCGTCGGCTCAGTGCCGTAAGAAAACGCATGTAGACCTGGTCAAAATAAAAAGTTTTATAAATCAATCTCTCATTATTAATATTCTTTTGGAGATTCGTAATAATCAGATGTTAAATCTTTTATTGATAGTTTATGAGTATTTATATGACTTTGTATTTGTTCCTTTGAGAGACTACCTAAATCTGCAGTTTTAAATTCAGAATAAAAATCTCGTACATTTCTCACTAACTTTTTTAAAGAGCTATCTCTCATTATTTTCACCTCATCATTGAAACCTGCAGCCCTAGATAACTTTTTAGTAGGGATGATTAACACCCTAGTAACACTTACATCGCCATAGTTTCTAGTAAACCAACTCGAAGCGTTATTCATTTGTCCAGACTCATCTTTATTTATTTCATTCCTACTAAGTTCCACCTGGTTTTTGCATTCTGCTATTAAATACTCGTTATTTCCAAGCATCCATAAATTATCAGGACCTTCTTTCCATTCCTTATCAGGTCTTTCTGATAAAAAACCTAAAAATTGACCTAATTCATTAAAGGAATTTTCAAAAGTGTCCGCATTAACTCCAAATCTAAGTGAATCTAGCACTGCATTTAAATCAACAAGAAGATCTTCATAGCTAGTGTATTTTTCTATTTGCTTCTTAATTGATTCAACTCGTTTCCAACTAATTTTATCTATTTTTTGAAATTCCATACCTTCCTTTGGTTTTAATAAATATCTATTAGTACGATGAGCTGCTATCTGTAATGTATTAGACTCAGATTTTGAAAAAGGATAAGTGTATTTTGCCATTTCCTGCAAGTACCAACCTCTTTCTTCAGAACTTGATACATGTTTATCAATAAGTTTTTGAATTATCTTAGCTGCCTGATTATAATTACCAATCATATACTCATCAAGCGCACTTTTTTCAGCAGCGAACATATCAAGAACCTTGTCATCCGATCCATTCAGAATCATGCTGTCCATTTTCTGTGTGTAGAACTGCTTCCACCCATCATCCCTTGTAATTAATTGATTTAGTAATCCTATTAAGGCTTTTATAGGGGGTTTTCCACTCTTTATTTCTTCTTGGGCATATGTCGCTATTTCAAATCCGATATCAATTTGAGTTTGTGTTTGAGTAGAGAACTGATTTCTAGACTTTTTAGATCGAATCAGTTTAATAAGGTCTGTTCCTATTAAAATTATTGCTGAGTAATCTTTCTCACCTCTGACACTCCTACCTAATCCTTGCTCAATTTTTTGCGCTTTTTTTATTAATATTGCATCACTATCACTCCTGCAATTTTCAAGATATCTATCTTCAAGAGAATCAAAATACGGCTCAGAATCTATGATTAACACTCGACAAGCTGAATCAGGTAAATCAATACCATCATATCTATTTGCAATAACTAATGTCTGTTCGTATTCTCTCTTTTTGAGTTTCTCAATTTTATCAATTAGATTATCTTAATTTGCTATCGTTGCACCATATTTCTCCCAATCTCTAGTTCGTTTAAAACTAGGAACCAGAGTTACCAAACCAGCTTTTCCTTTTTCAATTTTTTCACCGAAAAACTTTACCATCTCACCTCGATTCAAGGAAGAATCGATTAAGCTTGGGATTAATATCATTTTTTCACCAGACCACTTTTCATTTTTAATATGAAGTGGATTTTTAACTGTTTTTTGTTCTAATCCTAGTCCTTTAATTAAGAAGGAATCATCATTTACTGTTGCAGACATAAAGATTCTTTGATCAGCCTTATAATATGAGCTAAAAGTTTGTAGAGGTGTTGCATAAGGAATGATTTCTAACTTATTACCAGAAATAAAGCAATCACAATCTCTAATTATATCTTTTAGAATTGCCCAAGGAAACTTAATTTCTTTTAAAGAAGAATGTTTTGCCAGTATTCTAGCAATATCTCTATGTTTATCATGCCAGTCCCAATATGGTACCCTTAAAAAGGATGCATAATCTTTTCTCAGAATATCAGAATAAGTTCCTACTCCCTGCTTCTCTAATTCTGGTCCAAAAAGTTCTAGGATCTCTTGATATGGAGCGCTCCCCTGTTCTAATTCTATTCTACACGAATCTTTTATTGCATCTATACACGCGTGTGCATCATCCATTAAAAAGGTTGACACTTCGGTATATCTATTGCCGATTCCAAATTTTGTTATACCATTAAATAAGGTTTGAATGTTCGTAATTAAAATGGATTTTTCATTGGTAAAGTCATCAGGTATTTCACCATCGTATACACAATAGTTAATTCCAAAACTCTCTGCTTGAATGCAAGTTTGATCTACTAAATATTTATTCGGACATAAGTAAATAGCAGGTCCTGTCCCCTTGTTAAGACGGGATTGTAACATTAATAATCCTGTTAGAGTCTTACCCTGACCTGTGTGTAATTTTAATATGATGTCTTTATCTTCATAATAATTATTAAACCAATTATTTAATATATCTTCTTGTGCTGGACGTAAAGGGCCCTTATCAGATTCTCGATCCAATGATTCATATAACTCTATTGGATGTATTTTTTTGCGGTCGATACCTTTCCTATTCTCTTACTAAAATCCACCATTTCGTTTCCTCCTTTTTTCGATACGATATTACGTCTAATGACACCTTTCTATTTTACCATAAGTACTAAATAAGGAAAAACTATGTAAGGAAATGATATAAAAATCTCATAATATGGGTTGTTAATTAATTTGGATTAGTGTAAGATAATATACAATTAATGAAAAGAGAGGAAGATAACCGTGAAAAAAATCTCAATTATTTTTTTACTGTTAGTATGTAGTTTTTTACTTGTTACTAGCCCTTTATCCGCATCAAGTAATCTAGAAGATAGTCAAGAACAGAGTGTAGAACTAGAGGTTAAAAGCGTTAAAAGCTATTATTTATCTCCAGATGGAACACAGATAGAGTACACTGATGATAATATGACTAAGATAACTAACGCGAAAATTAATGACTTTGCTAAAATTAGTAACAATACTTTACCTTTCCAAAAAAGTGATAATAAATCGCTACCTCACTATACCATTTCAGAAAACATCGATGGTAACACCGTTGAAATAAAAAGGGAGCCTCTAATAAATACGATGTCTTTAGATCCTGTTTATGAAATTAACGGGAGATTAGCATTGGGGATAAATGTTTTTTACGTCCGTGAAGAGGGTGATAATTATGAATATATGTATGAAAGTAGTGCAACGTGGTCACCACACCCTCTTCTAACACTCAAAGACTCCCTTGTTACCACCTGGGATTATGATGCTAAAGCAAAAGCCAACACATTTATAGGAAGTAAAACTAATTGGAATACTCCTACTGACACGCCTATTTATTATGATCCATATGTCCGTTTGGATCCTGTACCATCAGAGTTTACAACTTACGGACACGGTGTGCATGCTAATTTAGAGCCCTTCGAACTCCAAACCATTACAACTACAAGAAACGTATATGTTCATAAAAATCATGCTGGTAGTAAGGGATCTATTATAGTTAAGTACTTTCATAGCCATTTCCCTACTTTAAGTGCTGGAATATCTTTCTCATTAGGACCTGGCACCATTGAATTCGAACCAGGATTTCTTAATTTAGGTGACGTAACTATGGTAGAGTATAATTATACTTATGGTGATAAATAATATCCTTTGTCTAGATACCGCTCCTATTCAAAAGACTGAATAAAATTATTCTATACTTTTTGTTTAACCTATAAAGTCATTAAATAATAACGTAATACCGCTGAATCACAGGTTGCGACCTCTAGATTCAGCGGTATTATTTTTATGATATAATCCTTAGCTAACTTCTTTCTAAAATAAATTTAACTAAATACGATAAGGGCAAACATAGAAGCGAATAACATTACAATGAATGTAACAGAAATATTAATCCACTTTCTCTTTCTATCATTAATTCCTACTCCTGTAATCTCATCGATAATATTAATACAATTTGACGTCAATATTACCACGAAGATAGGCAACAAAAAGAATCCAATATAGGCAAACCAAGCAATTACAATCTTCATTTGTTTTCTCCTTTCAAGACATAAAAATATTATTTTTTATAAAGAGCTACGTATTTATTTTCGCTAATTTCACCATAAGCAATTATATCAGAATCTATAGCTATATGACGGTTACTTGTCAAACTATCAACTGTCTGCCACTCCTTTTTATTTAATAGTGGTTTTTCACTAGCTTCAATTTCGTACAAATAATATTCTCTCATTAGAACACCTCACCTCTCTATCTCATTATCAAGTTCTTTTATCTGCACTTTTTCTTTGTTATTGAATCGCTGCATTCTTTGAGCTTCATCACAAATCAGCTCATAAGAAAACTTAGTGATGCCATCAATATCTTGGTTTGCCAAGTAGTTAATATAAGTCGCTTTATCTTTTGCTTGAATAATCAATGGTGGTAAGTCATGCTGCATTAACGAGTAATTCATCAACATCCGGCCAGTTCTTCCGTTACCATCTGAAAATGGATGAATGCGCTCAAATTGAATGTGGAAGTCCATAACCACTCTTAAAAGGTCCATATCTTTACTTGCACCTTCTAACTGATAATTAAGATTATCAATCCATTGCTGCATTAAGATAGGTGTTTCCTGGGGGGATGCGGTTAGAAAGTCAGCCCCTTGAATCGCATTTTCACTTGTTTTGAATTGGCCCTTATCCACGAGTAATCGATCCATAAGTTTTTCATGAATATCCTTTAAGACAGAAAGGTTTAACGGTTGTTTATCTCGTAACTGGTCAATGATATAAGCAAAAGCATCTCGATGATTTTCTATCTCAAAAAATTCACGTCTACTATAACCACCCGGTAACGTATCATGTAAAATAATAGACACTGTATCAGGTAACGTTACCGTATTACCCTCGATTGCTGATGAGTGATGGGCTAAACGTACGAGCACATCTTGAAAATACTCTTCTAATTGGAATTTATTCAGCATGATTATAACGTCCTTTCAATTGATTTTATCGGTATATTGGGTGTGTTTGGATGTGAATCTTGATGATCTGGAATACCATCGTTGTCTGTATCTGAGCTGTACGGATTCGTTCCTAGCTTTAGCTCTTCTAAATCTGTTAATCCGTCCTGATCGGTATCTCTTGTACTTAGATCATGAGCTGGATTCTCTTTCGTTAACGAGTGGCCATTTAAAATCTTTGCTAATTGTGTCTTTAATTTTCCTAAGTCCGATGAAAAATTGGAAACCAGTTTAATATTAGTTAGACTCTTTACGCCAATCGCATACATTTTTTTCTTTTTCAAATCCAATGGGTCAATGATATCTCTTTCAAAGATATGCGTATTTCCCTTTTCTTTATCTATTTGCTTCACTTGATCAAGTGGCAAATAGCCTTTCGTCTGTTCAAATGTTGCTTTTGCTAATTCTTTATTATCATATATATGCCCAATTGTTTTAATCTCTTCCAGGTTATTTAATACACTCGGTGAGAAATCTCCTTTTACAATACCATACTGATTACCATATTGAACGAGACTTACTTTTTGTTCGCCCTCAATCGCAGGTGCCATATTTTCATCGAGAACAACACCAATATCAAATGTAATGTCTTTCTCAACTATGACGTCCTCAATGCGTTTAATGATTTTTGCACTCTCTTTTTGGATGTCATTTTGATATTCTAACAATAAGTCTTCACTATGTTCTGCTGCCCAACCTTTTATATAAGGAAAAGAATAATCACTTGTATCCATGCCAAAGTTTTTACATGTGATATAAGCTACAGACTCAGCTTGCAATTCTTTTGTTTTCTTATCATATCCATGATACTTACCTTCAGGTTTATGGAAAATAGCATGAGCGTATTCATGAATGAGCGTTTTCTGTTGATTCGTAATATCTCGTTCAGGTCGTGCATTTAGTTCAATGCGGTGTTCTGAAGGCATATAGAAGCCGTTACTAGCCCCTTCATACGATTCATTTAACGTTATAGGTAAATCCCTTTCAAACTCATTTACGAGGTGTTTAAACGCCTTTTCTGCAAACTCACTAGCTGGCACATTCTTAGGCATAATCGGATTTAAGGGTAACGGGACACCGTTTGTATCGCTCACATCAAAAACATTTACCCGTTGAAAGCCGACAATCTTTTGTGTTTTTTCCTCTTTACCAGTTCGTTCATTCATCTCTTTCACCGACTTTGTTCGTGGAGCGATAATCTTAATGGCTTTGGCGCCTTTATTCACCTTGCGTCCGAACTTGTTCCACGCTTTAAATCCTGCGACAAATGTTGCGTCTTCTCGTTGTGAATAGATTAACATCTGATTTCGAAAAGATCGTGTCGGTAGTTTCGTGTAAAAATCCAAGAATTTTTGATATGCTTCCGGATCTGCTACAACCTTTTTAACACCATTAATCAATTCTTGATAATCCTTACTTACTTTGTCTGCAATTTGATCTGATGTACTTGCCGCCAATGTTACCAGCTCCTTAAATTATATTGATCGTCCTTGGTTTCTTTTTCTTGTTTTCTTTTTCTTTCGTTTTAAATCATCTTCAAATTGTTTCTTAGCAAAACCTTCTTGCTTTCTATCTCTTAGAATACCTTGCATCATACTTCTTAGTCCTTGCATACTTCTTAATCCTTGAACGGCTATTTGTGGAGTAATCTCTTGACTGATAGCTCTATGTTCTAACGCTTCATTCATTTCATACAACGGAATAGCATGATTAATATTTTTCTCTCCAACCTGTTCAGGTGAAATTTTCAGAATGTTCACTTTACTTTCTTTTGATAGTTCTGGATTTGTTAAACATTCTTCTTTAAACAATAGAAGATGAATCGGGTTCTTCCATTGGAAATCCGCAAAATGATTGGCCATAATTTCTCTTTTCACTTTATAAGGTTGGTTGAGTACTTGGATGATTTTTTCTTGATCTTCTGTCGAATATTTTCTTAATTCATCTGAATTTAAATCTACAGATTCACCATAATATTCGCTACTTGAAACAAGTAATTCTTTTTCATAAATCGTTAGCGATGACAGATTGACATCCGGTTGCAATCGATTGATTTCCAAGTCGTAGAATTCTGTCATTAATGTTTTAACCTCATGCAATGTAACAAGCTTTTCCGAAGTGTCCTTTAGTACATTAACCCGAGGGTTGGATTGGTCTTTTAATAATTTAATCCGCTCAATGTAGTTATCATCTGTGATACCTAACTCAGTGTTAATTTGTCTAAGTTTATTTCCAGCAAGCTCGATATGTTTTTCAACATTAACAACAAATGTCCATCTATTCTTAAGAATACTACTTAGTTCTTGTTGGACTTTTTCACTCTGAATATTCATATGAAGAAGGTCAATTTCATCATCACTTAAGAAATCATTTTGACTAAGCGTTTCATCTACTAATCTCACTTTTTCATCGTAATCTAAACTCTCAACATCCCAGTGCTTATAGTAATCTTTAATAAATCGATTAGCTTCATTTTCTAAAATTTTTTCAGCTTGTTCGATGGCTTTTTCTTCAGTTTCAATGCGTGATAATGCTTTGTATTTATCTTCAGAATCAGACTTGAATGTTACTGATTTTTTCCATTTCTCAAGTTGGATTTTTCGTTCAGATAGTGTTTCACTATTTACAAAGAATCGAAGTTCTTTTGCGGCATTTGATAAGACTGCTTTTTCTTTTGGCATAAATTTTCGAGTGAATTTATTTTCAAATTGAATTGCTTGTTTCTTTTCTTTAAATGCTTGAATAGATTCAACTTTTTTATTGTACTTTTTCACGTCTTCATTGTAACTTACACGTTCAGATTCTCGACCCTCTTTTTGCATTTTTCGTGCAACAAACCCCTCATGAATTGTTGGTATTTTTTCTGTTCCAATCGCTTTATTTGAAAGATGAGTAATACGTTCGTTGATATTGTTTTTTTCTAAATATTCATTAGCTGTATCCGCCCATTGTTTACGCCAATCATTAAACGTTTTTATTGAATCCCAATCTGTTATATTTATTTTATTAAACTTTTTTTTACCTTTATCATCTAAAACATGTTCGCCATTTTCATCATAAATGTATTGTCTTTTAGATTTTATTCCCCACGACCCGTCTTTATTAAATGGACGCATAGTTAGCATAACATGAAAGTGAGGATTGTTTTCATCATCTCGGTGAACAGCAATATCAGCTACCATACCTTTATCTACAAATGCTTTTTGACAATAGTCTTTTGCTAGATTATTTTGTTCTTCTATCGACAACTCTCTAGGTAATGCAATATTAAATTCTCTAGAAAATTGAGCGTTATAATTCTTTTCTACTTTATTGACTTCATTCCATAATTTTTGTCTATCAGTAGCCCATTCAGGTGCATGTTCAGGAGCTAATATAAATGAATCAGGAGATACTTCTCTTTTATAAAACCATTCTTTATCTGTTTTTTCATCAAATAATCTTTCACCTGATCGGTAAGCAGCAACTGCTAATGGACTTTTCGGTTTATTGTCTTTTGTCACTTTTGATATTACTTGACCATAAAAATGATAGATAGCCATATTTTGTTCACCTTCTTTCTAAAATAACATGAGCGCAGCGAATTTTAACACACGCTTGACGAAAACCCAAATGCAATATGGGTTTTAGCACTCACTCGATAGAGTGTATAAGTGCGCCATTAATCACTTCGTTATGGATTATTATATCACTCGAATTGTTATTTTGTAAATGGAACTGGCGTTTTATATTGAATATTCTCTTTGAATCGTGTATGATTATATAAAACAATGAGGGGGTTATATAATGTCTAAATCTATAGAATCAACATTAACGAGTATTGATGAGCAAATTAATGCATTGAAGAAAAAAAAGAAAGAAGAACTCGCAAAAATGGAGCAGAAGGTCGGAAAGAAATTTATCGCCACTTTTGATTTATCTGATCGAACTATTGATGATATCTATTCAATCATTGAACAATTAAATAATAAGGATCAAACACCTAGTTCAATCAAAAAGAGTGAATAATGGTGACAAATAAAATTGATAAGATTGATAAACAAATAGAAAAACTAGAAACAGAAAAAAAAATACTTAAACGAAATATTAATAATCATCTCTCACGAAAAGAGCGCACACGACGATTGATTCAAATAGGCGCTTTAGCTGAAAAATACTTTGAGATTAGCCATAACAACTTAGATGAGGTTGAAGAAATTTTCTTGCAATTCTCAAGTTATATTAAACATAAAAAACTTAATAAACACAAAAAAAACCTCCAGTAATATACGTATCGTATTATCTATTATTGGAGGCCCTCACCATATTTAATTTATCATGTCATTATCAGATACTACAGATTAAAGTCTAACTCTTTAACACTACCGTACTCTTTAATAAGATGATCTCCTGATCCCCAACTATGTTGTGCTTTTACAGGTAAATCATATGATAATTTTATTCGATATAAAGTGAGTTTTTCTGCTGTCTCTTTATCAGTAATACAAAACGGACTATCTACTTCACTAAATAAAAAGTAATCTCCTTGAAGAGTATCACAATGGTCACAACAATTTGCTAAATATGAACGCTTAATTGTTTTTGAATATCGTATTTTATAGTTGTATTTCGATTGAATATATTTTAATACTTTTTCAGGTAACGGATCAACAAAAGAAGTCACATTTATTTCACCTGTGTAATAATGATAAATTGCACATTCTTCTCCATTGTCTTCATCTTCATCAAAGTCCAACCAATAATAATTTTCTATCCCAAAACCTATTACTTTTGTTTTTTTCCCGCACTTGAAGCATTGTTTATGTCCTTCAATTATGTAAAGCACATCGCATATTATATAATCAAACCATTCTTTTTTTAAAATCCATTCGTGAAAATCCGGATAGCTATCTTTGTATGGCGCTATCCACTTTTTAAGTTCGGGATTCCATTTTGCTCCTATAGTTTTCGCCGTATCTTTTTCTTTATAAGGTACGTTCAGTATAAGTGGCATACTATCAGCTCCTCTAATATGTTTGTGTTATAATTCCGGTAATTTTTTAAAGGTACTTTAAATAAAAAGCCCCTTTGATAGGGGCTTAATTTAATATTTAGTAAAAACTAACTTGAGAACGTGAAAAATAAGATTGATCAGACTTTAGCAGCCAACTTCATATTTTCTTCTTTAAAAGTTTTTTCAGTGATCTCTCCGTTTAAATATTTAAAGGCAAGTACCTCTTGTTTTTCAGAAACTTCAAGTCCTTCCATAGTTAAACTAGCCTTTGCTGATTTTAAACCTTTATCATATGACTTTTTATCCATCTTGTTTCACTCCACTATTTTATTTACCGAGGTTGAGAAATTCCGGATCAGCATCAACTCTAAAATCATTGTTACTGTTATTAGTTGGTTGCTTTTTTGTTTCTTTTCTTTTAGACGGATCGTTTCTCATATCTGATGATGGGAAACCATGTCTATCAATATACTCCTTCAGTGCTAATCGAATATACTTGCTTTTCTCTCGGCTTTTAATACTTTTTAAAAAGGCTTGTATCTCCTGGTGTTCTACATCATCATAAGAAAATAACTGTGTTTTTGTAGCCATCTGATCCCCCCTAGCTGCTTTGCATATTGTTAACAAGTAGGCTACAGAATTTATCATAACCATGTACATTGGCCGTCTGTGAATCCTTAACAACATCAAGCGATTCTTCACCGAATACATCTTTGAAATATTCACCGACAGCATTTGCTCCGCCACCCGTCACAACAAACTCATCAATATTTTCTCTAACAGCAACAATACGATCAATTTCTGATACAATTTGATCAATCGTATCAACAATAGCTTCTTTTGCTTCTTGTTCAAACGGATATTGCGAACGTTCTGATATTTTTAGTACATAACCATTCCTAAATCCTTCTTCGATTTGAAGTTGATCTAGCGTTTTCAAGCTATATTTAGCACTTAATTTTCTTTGAACAGCTTTATAGATATCATTCATACCTTGATAAATCGTACGTGACTGATCATCAATACGTTTCATTCCTTTATACGTATCAATAATCGTCGTCCCTGATCCAAAATCAATGACGGTGATTGTATTGTCTGTAAGATTTTTATGCATCTTTCCATCAAGTAAATACTTGTTTAACAAGGTCCCTAGTGGTTGTTCGAGTAAGCGTACATCAACAACGTTGATAACTTTTTCTATACCGTTTCTTTTCACTAAATGTTTTTTCTTCAAAAACTCTTTTAGCTTAGCATCTAAATCTGTTTTGATTTCAGCCGATGGCATTCCTGTAACAAGAACAACCTCTAATGTATCTTCTTCATATTGTGATGCTAATTCTGCTAAAACAAACTGGCAAAGCAGCTTAAAACGTTTATTATTGTATCTGTTTTCGTGCGTATACGTGTGAATTAATTTATTTGGTGAAATAGCTTCTCTTAATTTTTCTCCCCATATGTATTCTGTACCATCATCAAGTGACGATTCAAATACGTTATACTGATCCGTTCCTTTATCAAAAAGGTCACTAATGCTTGATTCTCCTAACGCACTTTTCTTCGCAAATGAACTTGGTGCAATGAAAACTTTTTCCTCATTATTACTTACAGCTTTCACAAAACCGTTTCCAATATCAAAACTCATTTTCACTAACATTCATACCAGCTCCTTTTTTAAGTTTCATTTAACTTCTAACTTTATTATACCACCCTTCATTATATAATGCAATAGATATTGGTTAGTTTTATAAATTGTATTATATAATGTAATATATTTTAATTGTTTATATATAAAAAGGTATATATTATAATATATAATGAAGTCATTTTATCTTTACATTATATATCAAGATATATAATGTAATATATAATAACTATTTATAAAGAGATCGTTCTACGCTAAAAAATATATTTGCCAAATTTTTTTTTTAGTGGTATTGTAGATGTATCAAAAAAAACGCAAAACAAAAACGCCATGTTAGCACCAACTAACACCGCGTCCTTGTTTTAACGAATAAATAATACATAAAAAGACTCCTAGCCATCTCTATAGTGTTAGCAGCACTATGAGACGGTTCACCCTACACCAACTAGGGAAAACGCTGACCAGAATCTTTTTTAATTTATTCAATTGATATTTAAAGTATACTAAATATCATTGAATAAGTAAAGAGAATCACTCGTCTTTTTGTCTTTCTTTTCAACCTTTTTCGGACGTGAAGAGACAATGTTTTCCTAATGATTTTTTAGGGGAAACATTGTCTTTTTGTGTAATCAAAAGGAGAAGAAACATATGTTAAATACAACACCTGCAAATATCAACCCTCAACACTACATCGTGTCCGGCGTAAAGTTCTTTAAAGACACTCTCGATAAGCTCCGCCTAGATGCGAGTGTGACAGATCAGCCAATCACCGCATCGGAAATCTCTGTTCTTATGATTCTACATAGCTATGCAGATGAAACAGGACAGATCCACTCACTCACACATGACAAAAATACCAGCGATCGTAAAGCACTAAGTATCTCAAATATTGCTCGTGATCATGAACTTGTTTACGAGACAACAAAAAAAGCTTTCGACTCATTAATTGCACGTAATTACATAACTGAAGTCTATACATCAAATAGCATGTATTATGAATTAGTTGATTATACTGAGCTGAATAATTCAAATAACTTAAATTATTTCAGAATTCCACAACGATTATTTGAGGAAAAGGTCTTTGGCCAATTAATTAAACATCGCTACCATACGGCACCACTCGTCCTACTAGAGTTAAGTCAATACTTTACTCGACAAATCGGACTAAATAAACGTTTTTCAACACCTCAAGACGTATCGGCTACTCGAACGATGAATTATTTAAAATCAGCTTTAAAAACAACGGCTAAGCGTGTACGTGCATTCACAGATATCGTGAAGAACGTCTTTGTTTTTAAACCGATTGATACCAAAGTAAAAGCGCCTTCAGAATCAAGATCGAATAGACTACGAACATTTGCACAAGTATGTATTGATAAATTTGAATGCTCAATGAACGTTGCGTGTTTTAAAGAAAACGATAAACAAAAAGAAAAAGAAACTTATTCATACGCAAAAAGGGAAATAGCTAATCGTATTAAAAATGCTAGTATTCCTTTAAAGTGGCGTGATCGTTTAGATATCAATAAATCAATGCAGCGCATGTCAAAGATTGCGCTTCACCTTGATTGTATAAATAAAAAGCATCACATGTTGAGACAAGTCTTATTACAAGTAGGGGATGCCTTAGAAACCCTTCACCTTGATGGAGAATTACGTGATATCAAATCTATTGGAGCCTTTGTCAATAAACTTTGTAGTAATGCATGGGAAGATTATAAAACTCGTAATCTATCAGCTGAAGACCGTATTGAAATCATGACAAACTATCAAACACAATACGAAGAGCATCCTGCATTCCTCTAGGTTTTCAAAAAAATAACAACATATAACCCTTTCTAAAAAATCGCAAAAAAAGAAAGGGCTATTTGCATGCCTTTTTTTATTCTCTGACTTCCACAATCCTCTCTATGCTCTATTTTTCCTTTAATAAACATCTTGTAGAGACACCTATTCCCTAATATATACAAAACGACAAAAAATTATAAATGTATTTCAAAACATCTGAAATTATAAAAATGTATTTCAAGATATGTGAGAAGTGAATACTGTATTTTAGCTTATGTGAATTTGTTAATACTGTATTTCAATCAATAGAAAAAAGAGCTATAAACCTTATTTTCAAAGGGTTTATAGCTCTCTATAAAATCTCTTTATTCTTTCTTGTTAATTTTTATTTACTCTTGTTTTGTTATATAAATTATTTGATTCTTTAGACAAGAATTGTTGCATTAATGAAACTCATTTTTTTGTAAAAATAATAGTAATCGCATCATTTTTTCTCTTTGCTCATCATTTAGTGGATCAAACACACTGTGTAATTCAAAGAGTAAATCGCTATCATTTAATTTTTTTATGAACATCAGCAATTTTTCTTTTTCTTCGTTACTCATTTCCTCAAATATATCAACCACTTCACTGATGTAAGCATGATCAGATACATTAGCAGTAAATGCATCACTTTTTCCAATCAAATAGTCAACAGATACATTAAAAAAATCGGCCATATCCCACAAGCTACTAACGGACGGTTTTACAAGTCCTTTTTCATACTTTGAGATAGCAGCTTTAGATACACCGATAATTTTGCCGAGCTCTTCTTGTGTCATTTTATTTTCTTGTCTTAATAGACTAAACGTTGTGGCAATAAATCTCTTTTCATATGGAACACCTCCCTTGTAAGTTTACTATAAGTTTACTATACCGTCTAAATGCAACAAATTAAAGAACATTTACAAATATAGTTGAACATAAAGATACAATATGGTACGTTTATATCACAAAAGTAAACAAACAAGATACAAAGGGAGGTATTTCATGGCTCATTTTGTCGAAGATAAAGAAAAATTGATACACATGTTGAACATTATGATACTTAAGGGTGATAAAAAAATTAAAAGAAGAAAAACAGAAAAACAACTTTACGAACTAAAGTTCTTGTAGTACTATAAAATGAGAACGAACGTTCGTTTGTTATTATTTTTGTTCTTCTAATAAAAAGTTCATCATCTTCTTAATGATTTTTTTGTTGCTTTGATCCAATTGATTGAAAATAAGTTGTTCTTCACTATAGAAGTCCTCTTTCTGATAGTTAGGTATTAAAAAATTTGGTCGATTAAACAAGAGGTCAAGAGGCACATCTAAATAATCAGCAATTTTTATAGCTTTAGCGACACTCACAGTATCATTATTATTTTCATAACGTTGTATTTGTCGAGGGCTGACACCTAGAATTTTAGCTAAATCTTCTTTGGAAATGTTTTTTTCTTTTCTTAAGTTATTAATATTGTTTTCATTTTTCATTAAACTTTCGTCCAATCTAAAAAAAAGTTTGACGAACCATGATATATTTGATAATATCAAGTTGCGGACGTTAACGTCATTTTTAAAATAAAGACCTTAAACGACTTTTTAAGTCACTTTATTCATATGCAACTTTTTAGGTCGTATTAAAATCAAAGGTGGTGCTTTTAAAATGAGAAAGAATAAGTTACCGTTGATGCTACGTTTTGATTTTTTATCTTTACCTAAAGGCACAGTGAGAACTTTCAGCAAAGACATCTACGAAGTCAAATCAGGTTTACTGGTTAAAGACATACATACTAACAAAGTTTTCCGAATACAGGATATCTTTTACGATATTCGTACCGTAAAAGACGCCAATGGTAATATTGTTGCCAAAAGAAAGAACCCTCAACGAGAACTACACATAATAAATCATACTTAACAAATAACATTCATCTGCTATGATGTGGACATTGTCCATATTGATCATTGAAAAGTGCATATTAAGGTGGAACTCGATGAAAAAGTCACGTATCGAGAATTCTATACCATGTAACTAGTTAGTGGGGGCGACGCTTAAAATCCACTTGTGACTTCGCAAAGTAAGAACAGCACAACATGTGTAAGGTTGTTGGAATGAGCCAAAAACCAACAGAAATGAAAAAGAGTATTGAGTTACCAGCGCTCTGTGAAGGAGCAACTACCTGGTAAAAATCCCTTTTTTTCGACAACGTAAACAATAAAAATCTCAAGGTTGATCTTATTTTTTTACTAAGATCAACCTTTTTATATTTTGTCACAATTGTCTATAGTTCATTGTAAACGGTAATGAGTAAAATGTGTACATCATAGCAGATGAAAACAAGTGTAAATTGAAGGGAAATACAGTATAATTAAAAATAAGGACGGTGATCAGCATGAATAAGAAATTTGTAGCGACTCTCTTAACTATTACAACAGTCATTATTGTTGGAACAACACATACTGTTTTAGGTTCAGAACAAAAGCAAGCAAGCTTAGTATCAGGCATAGCTAGAACAGAAATTATTCAAGAAAAAATAAATACCAACAAAAAAAACTTACAGTTAATCCTTCAAGCAAAAGAAGAACTTAGTATTGCAAAAGAGCGTTTAGATGATGAATCACTAAATAATGCAAATGAAAAAATTAATAACGTTCCTCCCTTCATTCGTAAGTTACTTACAACAGAATTTAATGAGCTAACAGAAAAAAAAAGTGGCAATGGATGAACAAAGACGTATTGAAGAAGAAAAGGAGCTAGCAAAGCAATCTGAACAGGAAGCACAAGTTAAGAAAGAAGCAGCACAAATGAACACAAAACGTTGCATCATCAACTGTTACTCAATCAAAATCAAGCAGTGATACGAACACAACAACAAAGAAAAAAAGGTGCGCAAGAAAGTACAAGTAGCAAATCGACTGTCGCACCCAAAGGATCGACAGAGTCATCAACTGGTTCTTCAAGTAGTACAACGGATGAAAAAACAACAACAAAAGAATATTCATCACCAACAGATGTTAAAAAGACTGATGAGGGAAAAATCCCAGTTTATAATCAAGATGGTACTTTAAGTGATAATCAAGAGGGTGCAAACACATACGAATCAGGTACTTTTACTGTTCCTTCTGATTGGGATTAACTCATAATATTATAACTAGTTATTTTTAAAAAAGTCTAGGGATATTGGGAAACCGATGTCTGTAGACTTTTTTGTTTGATAAAAATTGAGAGAGGAGAATTATATTAGTGAAAAAACGAAAAGAACGATTAGTAACTTTATGGATAACCATTCTTCTGTGTTTGCAGGTGATTATTTCACCGTTAGCTGTATTTGCAGATATTGAGGATAAGGAGACACTAGTTGATCAGAATGGCGATGGGTTTATTTCAGATGATGAATTACTTGAAGTGACCGAGGATGAATTAGATACACAATCATTAGCTGTTAACGAGAAGGGAGAAGTGTTGTACAATGGCGAACCTCTTTACGTTGGTGGCAATAGTGAAGAAGTGCCAGTAACTCTAGATCGTTTGATGCAAGAGGGGGTGAAGCAAAAATTAGTAACCAAAAAAGAGAGTGCCGGTTTACTTTCCGATTTCTTTTTGGCAATTGCTAATTGGATATCTCCTACGCTTGTTCAAGCATCAGATGCGGTGCCAAACATTCGCTACAACGGATCTGTTTCTTATAGCTATTCAACCGTTGGCGATTTTACTATTGATGGACGGCAAGCTTTTTGCGCAGAACATAGTAAATCATCTCCACCAACCGGCACGCCATTTAACCCTTTAAAACCATACGATAATGATAAAGTCCAAAAAGCTTTATACTATGGCTGGGGAGGTCCTGGCAACCTGTTTTCTAATCGAAACGAGGGGGTCGTTGTTACCTCGTTAGTTTTATCAACCATTTATTCTGGTACTACTTCAGGTAGAAACTATCAAGGGTATAAAGATTTGATGGATAAAGTAAATAACGGAACTATTCCTAACTATAAAGTAAGCTTATCCGATACCAATCTTTCCGTTAGTGTAAATGATGGGAAGCAAGTTTCTCAATCGACTACCTTTCAATCAGATAATAGCAACAGTATTACAATTAATTTGCCGTCCGGTGTAACGCTAGTCAATGAATCTACTAATAAATCCTTTACTGGTTCGGCGACAATCAAGGGTAATCAGAGATTTCATTTAGAAGCTTCATTATCTTATAACAAGGCTTACAGTTCAGGAGATTTAGTAGGAACTATGGAAACGTATCAACCTCTTCTAACAAAGCCAAAATCGAGCGGTTATCAAGATTTAGTTACTGCTCGTTGGTATAAAGACCCGGCAAACACAACAAGTTTCAGTGTACCATTCACAGCACAAACAGTTACTATGACGAAGATTTACAAGGATGAATTTACAGGTAATACGATTGATAGTACCACATCCACGGTTACGATTGGCTCAACTTATCGCGCATGCGGGCCGAATGAATTAAGTTATCAAGGTTACCCGATGATAAAGAAAACCTGGTGTAGCGAAGGCACAGTCCCAAATAAAAATTTCACGAAGACTTTTTGGTACAATTCAGAACACACTTTAAAAATTAACTACTACAACGAGCATAATGGAAAATATATTAAGTCTCTTGGTAATTGGACGTATGAAGCCGGGGACGATTATAGTAAAACAGTTGTAGACAGCTTTATTTTTGGTAATAACGATACACTGTACAAATTTAGCGACACTAATAAAACAATCAGTGGGACAATGGGAAGAGGGAATAAAACAGTTAAGGTTAATTACTATCCGCATCATGATATTGCTGTTACATGGAAAAACAGATACGCAAATTATGATGTATTTAAAAAGGATGAGTCTACTGAAAAAGTAGGTCATAATTACAGCTATGATCAACCTGAAACATTCACGAAAAATAGTTTAGTCTATGTAAGAGAAAACAACAATGTTTTTTCAGGTGAATTAGGATATAGTGATAGATCACATACTTTCTTTTATCGACTTAGACGAAATGTAACCGTGAATTATAAGGATAATAGAAACGGTGATGTGATTAAGAGTCCTAAAAGCTACGATTTAGTACAGGGAAATAGTTATTCAGAAAACCCTGTTACGATCAAAAAAGATGCTTACACGTATCGATACGTCAAACATAGTGGTAATTCTGAAAGTGGTACGATCGGAACGAGCAACGTAACCATGACCTATCACTATGATTTACCGTTAGCTAAAGTGGGTTTAGAAAAAATTCAAATATATACAGCACCTAGTAGTGAAGGGTTACCAGTGAAAGTGAAGCTAAGTAAAGTGAATAATTATCAAGTTGCTGTTCCTGATATGACTGATTCAACCAAGTCAATCACGGTCGCACTTTATCAAGGATCAACAAAGATTGATGCAAAAACATATGTAGCAAAGAATTTACCATATGATGTGTCGTTCACTATTCCGTCCAATGTTCTGAACAAGAATGAGAACAAGCCATATACCGTTAAATTTGAAGGTTATGACACTCATAATTGGGATGTTATTAGCGGTCAAGGTGAAGTAACTACAGACGGCTATACATCATCAGAGCGCACGATACAAGTTGATGCAGCTACAGATGATTATCTATCTTATCAAGGTGTTGTTATGACTGAAAGAGAAGTTGGAAACACGATGAAGGTCTTCTACGAAACATTAGATATTCCAATTGCTAAACTAGACCCGATCCGAACAGGATATGGGTTTGAAATGCCAATCAATATGTCATATGAAAATGATTTAGGCAATGGTGGTACTGATTTTTCCTTTAATATGTTTGCCCCGATGGATATTGTCGATGATACCTACGTCGAATACGATACAAACGGCAACATAGCAACTGTTCCATTAGAATTAACGAACAATGTCACTAGCACAGATAAAACAAGCTCTAAACAACTATTTGAACTACAACACATGAACGTTGAACGTATGACAGGTCACTTATTTACAGATCAACAAGTGGCTGCCAATGATTCGAGAATTGAAAAAGAGATTATATCAGGAAATCGTAAGTTTTATCTTCCGATTTGGGGATATGTCGGGAAATATGATTTTAATGTTGCATCAGATGAAAAAATAGGTATAAATCAAATTGCTGTAAACATTGATTATACGTTAGACGTTGTTGGTCATATGTATTTGCACATGGATTCACCAACAAAAGATAAAGATGCCATACATTTTGAACCAATCAATAAGGATGATCCTTTTCCTAATGGCGTACCCAACAATTGGACAGATGAAGATGTAGAAGCATTTTATGCCTGGTTAGAAGAATAAGCAGAGTAAGGACAAGATGATTTAAAAGTCTTGTCCTTTTTGCGTTTTTGAAAGGAGACGTGCATTTTGCTAGTAGAAACAGCAATGAACATTAATGATATCAAGCACCATATCGATAAAAATAATACGCTAGAAGAATCCAAAAAAAAATTATTGAAGAATCTTTTGAATATCGACTCTTCTTTTTTACATTATTCGTTTGGCTTGGGCGGTTTTTCAAGTGTGAACTGGGACTTTACTTATACGGAGGTGAAAACACATATTATTTCTAGTTTAGTAGACTTAAATTGGTCTTTTACTTTTGCAGGAACACCATTGAAAGAAAAAGTCTTTATTTTGAATATTTCTTTTGTTCAAGAGCAAAAAATAGATGATTTTTTAATCGGTTCAACTTATGAAAATGATAATAGGACCATTTTTAATCAACTTGAGATATATCTCACTGAAAAGAATGGGCGTCTTCTGAAAAGGGGGGGCAACAGTGATTAAAGATTCTATTTCAATGGTTGGGTTACTTTATATAGCAATGGTGGCGCTGATGCTGCTGTTCACAGCGCAACGAGAAGGAATCAGTCATGACGCTGTTGTATCGGCGATGGTAACGTCTGGCCAAGTGTCTACAATGCAAGGTTTGGATAACAGTGCAAGAACCACAAGTGATGCTGTGTTATATCGACCAATCAATTTGAAGAACAGTTTGAAGAAACGTTACATCTAACCTGAATGTTGATATTGATATCAGTGATATATCGTATGATTATTTTCAGGATAACGGTGATATTAAAGCCGTGAAAATCATTGTTAGCAGTCAAGACGGACAAGAGTATTCAACATATTTAAGACAAAATTTTTATGAATTGGAGTCAATAACCAGCGACTGAGGTTGTGAGCTTATAAAAGCTTATATTGACTAGACCGAGTTCATAAGGAACTACGTTATCTCGGTTAAGACACCTACAGATGCTTCTCTAGTCTGTAGCAACTGTCGTGTAGCATTAAACAGTTCCGAGGGAAAAGAACAGTGTGTTACATCTAACAAGCCTAGATAACTTGGTCGAAGAGAGATGACGTACTTTCGTCACGTTACCCCCATTACGGGGAGGAGGAATTTACATCCAATGGTATTTGTACTGATT
>NZ_BAXD01000031.1:0-30963 GCF_001310395.1 Halolactibacillus sp. JCM 19043 | reverse complement strand
CCCAAGCAAGTTGTGTTCCTGGGACACACTATTTTCCCAATATGCTTTAACAGATGTTGAGAAAATAGGTTTGCGGCGGTTGGAAAGTAGAAAAATCCATGCTTAGTTGAACGAGCATGGGTCGCCTTTAGGGTGTCCTTATGGAATCCCCTTCCTCAAACATTCGTGAGAATGTTAGGTGGGGGTAGTTCAATCAGCTAGTGACTCTATTATAATGAGAGAATTTCCGGAGGTTATAACATATGAAACAAAAATTAGCGCTCATTAGTGGCGTATTAGCGATTAGTTTACTTTTACCATTCTTATCACCGTTTAAGTTCAGTGCAAATCTTGATTCGGCTGATCGACACCAAGCATTTGAACAAGAATTATCCGTACGAGACGCGGTCTACTTAGGCTATCCTCAGATAATAAATGCCTACAGCAACAGCACCAATAAATTAACTGTACGCGAGGCGGTGTATGGTTACGGAATCTACCATGACAAAATGGATTATGAACCTTTTAATAATGAGACGACTTTCGCATTAGAAAATGATTTCCTAAAAGCTTCATTTTCTCCAGAAGTCGTATCGACTGATTACTCCCTACTCATGGCTTTTCAACAGGCAGCCCCTTATAACATTAAGAATGATCAAGGTGATTTCGTCATGAATAATGTCACCATGACACCTTTATCAAATCATTTAAGTTATTTCGCCGATATGTATGAACGAGATAACAGTGTTCAGGCGATTAACCGAGTTGACGTAAGTAACTTAATCGCTCGAATTAAACCAGGTCTTTCTAAAACACCGACACTCGTGTATTTAGAAGACGGGCAGTACCGGGAAGATTTTGAGACGAAAATTTATTATGACACTCAGACCGGTGAAATCATGTTCAATACCGAAAACAATGATTTGACGTTTTTATTTGTGGACAATGACCAACCAGTGTCTGAGTTTGTTTACTTCTCAGATACGCTCTATAACAAGTACTATAAAGATGTTGGTTCGAAAATCTTTGTGAACCAAATCGCGCCGATCGTGTTTAACTCAACAACAGTCAATAAAGCGATCCAAGTGAAAGACTTAATCTTTAATGACCAAGACATGTCGTTACAATTACCGACCTCTTATATGAATCCCACCCAGCGTGACGTCGTTGAATTACGGACGGATTTAAACAGTACTTACTCACCTAATGCCGATGTGACCGGAATAGGTCAGTCAGTAGATGTTAAGTTATTCGGTGGGACCGAAGTTGAAGTGACAGAAGAAGATGTGGTTAAAGATGAACGAGCGATGAACGAAATAACCCGTTTTTCAGCACCGCTTGTTTATTCCATGCCATTACCGGATAAAGAAGATGATGAAGAGTTTTACCTCTACCGTAATTATGAATACACAGCGAATGGCACAGAGTTCATTATTCGAGAGTACTATCCAGTGAATGATTATGACGATCAGGCGGATCATCCGACGCTATCGGCGGCGATTTACCACCCTGGTAACTATGTGTTTGTGAAAACAACGAAAGAACTTAAAACCATTATTGGACCGAATGGGTATGTTTATGAAGCGCCGGAAGAACCAGAGGAACCAACTGACCCTGAAAATCCTGGTAATCCAACCGATCCCGATGACCCGGAAGAACCAGTTCCATCGGAGTTGCTTATTATTGACAATGACAATTTAGATACCTATCAAATCGTCAATGGCGATATTTATACGTTTGATAAGAGTCACGTCATTATCTTAGATGAAGTGTTAACACAATTAACGTCAGGTAATCAGTTTAGAGCCTCACACAATGGGGTGGTCGTGAGTGTGCCTCATGCTTTAATGACGATGCCGCATTTTATGGGTGATCAATTTAACTATCAAGTAAAATCTTTAGCTGACAAGTCTGATTTCAATGGACTAAGACTAAGAAGTGCCGTTTATGACTTTACATTAAGTAACAGTCAAAATCTTTACTTGAACACGTTCCCAACGACGGAGAAAGTGTCAATGACATTTGATGTCGATCCAAATCAAATCGATAATCCAGATGGCTTAAAGTATGCGACAATTGCTAGAAACGGTGAGATTTATATTGAAGACATTAGTGATTACAGTCCATCAACCGAAACGGTAAGAATCGAGCCAAAACAAACAGGTAAATATGTCATTATCGAAGAGATTGTCGAATCAGACCCAACACCAGATGACTCTGACGATGATGATGCGACGGATGATGATACAACGAACGATGATGAAGATGATTATGAATATGAATCCAATGCAGTAGTCATTGAAAACATTAATTTACCGACGTATCAAGGTGGCGATGGAAACCTTTATACGAAAAATAAGAACAATATTTATGTGAATAATGATGTACTTGAACAATTAACAAATAATGAAACGTTAACAACAACGCATGATGAGGAACGCTTAACAGTAGAATTCCCGAATGCTTTATTGACGGATGATTTCTTTAAAAATAAAAAATTTAACTTTACCGTCGAAGAAAAACCAAATCAAGCCGGTTTTGATGTGTTTGATTTGAAGTCTAACATTTATCATTTGAATATTTTTAATACAGGTAATCGATATAATGGAAAGTTCCCCGCTCCGGTGACGTTGACATTTGATGTGGAGCCTACAACGATTAATAATCCTGATGGGTTGCGTTTCATTCGTTTAAGTCAAGAGGGGGCACTTTCTATCAATCCGATTGCTTCGTATGACGCATCAAGCAAAAAAGTTACGATTAAAACAGATACGTTTAGCTACTATGCGATTGCAGAAGTAGACGTCGTGGCTGATGTTGATCCAAATGAGGACCCAGACGATGACACAACAGGCGAGGACGATGATGCCTCAAACGATGATAATCAAACGAATGACGGTAGTAATGATGGAAATGGATCGACAGATGATGAGACACTTCCGGATACATCAGATGATGCAACGGATGATAATTCAAATTCAAACAATAATGACAATAATAACGGAAATGACTCGGATACAAATGCGAACGCTAATAACTCAAACTCAACTGGGAATGTGTCGGGTGAGAGCAATGATAATGGGTCTAATGATAATATATTAGGGGCCTTACCGAACACCGCAACCTTAATGTACAGCTTGATGGCGTTTGGATTATTGTTGATTGTCTCCAGTAGTTTGCTTTATGTCATCTCAAGAAAGAATAAGAAACAAGTAAAAGACTAAGATTAACGTCACAGTGCCCTTATAGAAAAAAGCTGCAAATAAACAATAGCCGTCCAACATGTCGTTGGACGGCTATTTATGTTGACACCTTATAGGTCATATCGTTCACCATGTAAGATCTAAGAAGTCGGCTAGGCGTGCTGACTGTTTGATAATGCCTCGGTGAAAGCTTGGATAATATCGTCACTATCTTCAATGCCAACAGAGATGCGTACTAATCCGGTGGTAATACCGAGCGATTGTTGCACATCTTCAGGTAAGGCACGGTGAGACGTTGTTTTCGGATAAGACACCGTTGTCTCAACGCCAGCTAACGTTGGGACAATCTTCACGAAACCGAGTGATTGGAAGAAAGTTTTGACATCAATCGTATCTTTTAAGTCAATGGTCACAATCGCGCCGTTTCCTTTCGGACTCGCTTGTTTTGGGTAATAGACAGTATGAATGTCTTCATGCGCGCTTAAGGCATCCGCAAGCTTTTGGGCGTTAGCGACTTGCTTTTCCATTCGTAAGGCAAGTGTTTTTACCCCGCGGACAGTAAGCCAGGCTTCCATTGGCGCAAGTGTTGGGCCTAAGTGGATCGCTTTAGTGCGGGCTTTTTTAATCAAATCCTCATCACCAACGACTACTCCTGCGGTGACATCACTATGACCCCCTAAGTATTTTGTCGCGCTATGTACGACTAAGTTCACACCTTGGTCGTAAGGCGTGATTAAGTACGGTGTCGCAAAGGTGTTATCGACCATCGTTTTTAAGTTATGCTTCTGACTTAACGCAACAATCGCCGTTAAATCTTCTACGTAAAGAAGCGGATTGGTAATGGATTCGGTGTACACTAATTTGGTGTTTGGTTTGATTTCTTTTGCGACGGCATCCAAGTCTTTAAAGTCAACGAATGAGAGTTCAATCCCAAACGAAGTAAGTTCCGTTTCGAATAATTCATAAGTACCGCCGTAAATATCCGTTGATGCTAAAATATGGTCCCCTGCCTGACAGACAGATAAGACACCAACTAAGATGGCCGCGAGTCCTGATGCTGCGCTGACGCCTGCCGGGGCATTTTCAAGTTGACTAACGACATGCGCTAATTCATCTGGATTAGGATTTCCGACCCGAGAATACAAATAGTCCTTCTCACCGTTATAGAACGCTTCGACGTCGTCTAAGTCTTTAAATGAAAAAGCACTCGTTTGATAAATAGGTGTGACTTTACTATTATGTGGTTGGTGTTTGGCTGTTTTAAAATGAACGGTTTTTGTATTAAATGATTGAGACACAGTGGATTCCCCCTTTAGATATACTCTATACTTTACGCCAAATACGACCTATTTATCAAGTGTTTTGTATGAAAAGTAAGAGAATTCTGACAAAACCTCACATCAGCTGTCATGTTTTTTGTTCATCTGAAGTTTCATACGTTTTTTTGTCTTATGAATCCGCTTGATTTAAGTGAAGGGATGGAGAGTAGACGTTTTAAAACGCTCCAATTTACGCTATAATTAAAACTATAAATGAAACAGATTAATCAACGTAAAATTAACAATGATCGGGAGGAATGAATGTGAATTATGCGATTATTACAGGAGCTTCAAAAGGTTTAGGGGAAACCTTAGCCCGCCGATTTTTAGATGAGGGTGTATCCGTTGTGGGCATCAGTCGATCGATCAACAAACAGTTACTTACCTATAGTGAATCAACGGAAGCGTCATTCTATTCATACAGCTGTGATTTATCGGCAGTCGATGAGTTAGAAGATACGTGTGATCAAATTAAAACACTGGTCTTTAAAAAAGATACCGAGAAAGTCTATCTCATTAATAATGCGGCGACGGTGAATCCAATTGATGTGAGCGCTAATCACACGAGAGAAGCGATTGAAAAACACGTGAACCTGAATCTGACGGCACCCATGTTTACCACTTCACGTCTCCTACATGACGCCAAAAAATATCAGACGAAAGTGATTCTAGCTAATATCTCTTCAGGTGCAGCTCAACGATCAACGTATGGTTGGAGCTTATACGGTGCAACGAAAGCCGCGATTAATCGCTATACAGAAACGGTCGCTTTAGAAGTGGATGAATTAGATGAACAACATAAAATTATTCTCTTTGACCCGAGTATTATGGATACATCCATGCAAAGGGATATTAGAAGCACATCAAAAGCACAATTTAAAGATGTTGATCAATTTAAAGAATATAAACAAGAAAATGCCTTAAGAAGTCCGGAAACGGTAGGCAATGTGTTAGTTGATTTACTTCTAGATGAACAAGCATTAATAAATGGTCATTATTACAGCATTCACGACTTTGTCTAAAAGAGTCAATAACCCAGTCCAAAACCTGTTACTTTCATACACTATTTATGTAAGTAGGAGGTGAAAGATATGGGCTGTCATGAGAAATGTTGTGATCAAGGATATGATAAGTGTCAATCACCACAATTCAGTTTACTTGTTGTCCTATTCATCTTACTTATCATTATTGGGGCATCAATGGCGACACCTTACTTTTGATAGGTAAGAGAGAGTAAGAAAAATACGTTTGTTTATGAAGAGTCAGTTTGATCCTGATTCTTCTTTTTTTCTTTGTGTGAGTGACTTTGAATGAAGTATATATTTAAAAGGAATGAGTGAAGTGGACCAAGAGAGTTGTTACCGTCGTTTCATCAGTAATCTCCTTTATAATCTTTGATTTAGAGGGAGAGGTTTACCAGAAACTGATATTAATTTCAGTGACCAACAACCACATCCTCATGATTATGCTGCGGGACAGAGAACATAAAAGAAAAAGTATCCGCGCCTGTATAAACAGGATCAAACCGATTGAGATGAAAGGTTGGCTTCCCTGACTCAGAACTTGTCGCGTGAAGAAAAAAGACAATGAATGAAACGAAGTTAAGCATTAAACAAGCGATGATCTCTATCCTCACTTGTTTAATGCTTGTTTTAATTTAACTGTTGTTTGATGTACTGTTTAGGTGAAGTGCCAGTCACTTGTTTAAATACTCGACTAAAATAGTAAGGATTCGCAAACTGTAGGCGTTCACTTGCTTCTGTGACGTTCAGTCCTTCATAGCGAAACAATTTAATCGCTTGTTCAATTAGATAGTTGTTTTTTGCTTGTTGAATGGTTTGCCCTGTCGTTTGTTTAAAGACAGTCGAAATATAACTGTAATTTAAATGCAAGGTGGAACTAAATATCTCTCCTGTTGCCTTACCGCGTGTGTCTTCAATAAGTTCGTAAACGCGGTCGATGAGAGGATAGGCGTTTGAGTTTGATTTTTGGTTCAACAAGTAAAGCTCATACAATAATTGATAAGCATCGATCGATTGCTTCACGCTCCCGTCCCGTTTTGAGGCGAGTATCTGATCAAATAAATCTGTGAGGATATACCTGTGTTTGACCTGTCCTGTTTTAGGTAAGGTAAGGTGTTTATCATAATATCTTAGTGGCGTAATAAAAGATGCTCGCTCTAGTTCTAAAGCTGTTTGTTTTAAATCCGAGTGTTTATAGAAATGAAGATAATACCACGAGGTACCAGCGTCAAATGGTTGCTTACCAAAATGCGTGTGATTCGCATGTAAGAAAAGATAGTCACCCGCATTTAAGCGATAGTCCGTCCCTTCTTCTGTCACGTAAATCGTCCCTGAGGTAACGAAAATAAAGACATGAATGTGCTCGAGTGTTCTCGATAGGTGAGTAAAGGTCCCGCTTTCGTCTGTTAGAAAACCCGCTTCACTTACTAATGGTAGTTCATTGGCATTTAATCTCACTTGTAACAACGGTCTCACTCCTTTTGTTTTAGTATATCAAATTAACCTAAAATAAAGATAGGTTAATCAAAAGAATGGGTATGGAAATCGTGATGTCTTCACGCCATACTAAAAGAAAGTTTAAGAGGAAAGTCGAATAGAAGGTACATAAGGTTATGAACAGAAAGGGAGATGACTGTGTTAAACGTACAATTAACAGAAGGACTATTTAAAACGAGTCAAGAGACAGGTGAACAATTTTTACTTGATCTAGATGTTGATCGCTTACTTGCTCCGTGTTATATCGCACTAGGCTTAGAGCCTAAGAAAACGCGCTACGGTGGTTGGGAGTCGATGGAGATTGCCGGGCATTCACTGGGGCACTATTTATCAGCAACAAGTATTATGTACCAAACGACGAAACAGGAAGAACTAAAGACGCGGATTGATTATATCGTGATGGAGCTAGCGGATTTACAAGACGTATCTGGCGATGGCTACATCAGTGGATTTAAGCGCGATTGTTTTGATGAAGTATTTTCAGGTAATTTCCGCGTAGAACCTTTCTCATTAGGCGGGTCATGGGTGCCGTGGTACAGCATTCATAAAATATTTCAAGGACTAATAGATGTGTATGAATTTACTGGTTTGAACTTAGCGAAAGACGTCTTGTATCGACTATCAGATTGGGCAGAGACAGGGCTAAGATCATTATCGGATGATGCTTTTCAGCGCATGTTAATCTGTGAATTTGGCGGCATGAATGACGTCTTTGCGTCTGTCTATTTACTGACAAAAGACGCGCGATTTTTAACGCTAGCCGAACGATTCCAACATGAAGCGATACTCTCGCCACTCAGTCAAGGCATCGATCATTTAGCTGGTAAACATGCCAATACCCAGATTCCAAAAATTCTTGGAACGGCTAAGCTCTATCAAATTACCGGGAAACAAGCGTATAAAGATACCGTGATGTTTTTCTATCATGAAGTGATTAAAAACCGTAGTTACGTCATCGGGGGCAATAGTATCGGTGAACACTTTGGACCGTCTAAAACCGAACCTCTTGGCATTTTAACGACGGAAACGTGTAACACGTATAATATGATGAAGCTAGCGTCGATGATCTTTGCGTGGGATCAACAGTCGACCTACTATGATTATTATGAACGGGCGCTGTTTAATCATATTTTGGCGTCACAAGACCCAGAGACAGGTGGGAAAACATACTTCGTCCCAACGGAACCAGGGCACTTTAAAGTTTATTGTGATCAAGAGGAAAGCTTTTGGTGTTGTACTGGAACGGGAATGGAAAACCCCGCCCGTTATGGGACGGATATTTTCAGGCACATGGATGACACGCTTTACGTGCAACTGTTTATTAACGCAGTCGTCACACTAGAAGATCAAGCGATTCAGTTTCAGCAACAGACTGAGTTTCCGTACAATGATAAAATGACTTTGACCGTCACCCGTGGGGATGCGGTCGCAGTCGATGTAAGGGTAAGAAAGCCGTCCTGGATACAGGGACCGATGAACGTCATGCTAAACGGTGAGGTTATCTATCCGAAAGAACAAGCGGGTTACTTTATCATTGACCGAACGTGGTATGAAGGGGATGCGCTGAGTTGGGTTACGCCGATGGACGTGCATCTTTATCACAATAAAGAAAACAACCGGCAATATGTATATATGTATGGCCCACTCGCTCTCGCTGCCGCATTAGGGCGTGACAATTATCCAGAAGCAGATGTCGTCGGTGATCATCAAGTGCACAATCATCACCCATTGATTCATGTCCCTCCGCTTATTAGTGACCAAGCGCCGTTAGACTTGATTCATTGTGTAGATAAAGAGACACTGACCTTTCAGTCATTACCTATCGTTGGAGAAGGAAAGGACGTCTTTACCTTTAAGCCGTTCTTTACGGTTCATCATGAGCGCTATACGTTATATGTGACGGTGTTAAAACCAGAAGATTATACAGAACAGATAAACAAAGCCGAGCGAGATAAGTTAGCTCTTATCAATCGAACGGTTGATGTTGTCGCACCGGGTGAACAACAACCAGAAACCGATCACAAACTGACACACGAAAATTCACGTACCGGTTATCTAGCGAGTGTTGACAAACATTGGCGCGACTGTGTTGATCAAGGGTTCATTCAATATCAGATGAAAGCGATAGATGTCCCGCTCATTTTAAGCGTCACATACTTTGGTAGTGATGATACGATTACAATAGAAAAAGAGACCTACCCGAGGTTATTTGACATTTTAGTAGAAGGTGTCGTGATTCAAACAGAACAGTTACAGTCAGGACGACCTGGACAATTGTTTACGCGTGATTATTCGGTCCCAAGCGCGTTAACAAGAGGAAAACAGATGATTACTGTGACCTTTAAAGCACGTGAGAAAACCGTTGCCGGCGGTTTTTATGGTGTACGATTGTTAAAGGCTTGAAAATGACAAACAAAAGATAATTTTTCATAACAAGAGACGTTACGTCATAACAATGAAACAAGTGCCATTGATCTGGACTTGTTTCATTTTCTTTTTTAATCCCCGTGTTTTTTGTTCCCCGTTCTAACGGGAAATATGTTATAGTATGTTAGGAAGAAAGGGGAAGAAGCGAATGATTCAACGTAAAAGTAAACGAGAAATTGATATGATGGTTGAAGCTGGGAAACTCCTAGCAAAGTTGCATAAAGAGATTGCAAAAATGATGAAACCAGGTGTCACGACGATGGAAGTGGACCGGTTTGTAGAGAAGTATCTAGCCGAGCGCGGCGCAACGGCTGAACAAAAAGGCTACCAAGGATATGAATACGCGACATGTGCTTCAATTAATGATGAAATTTGCCACGGGTTCCCACGTGAAGATGTGCTCACTCAAGGCGATATTGTCACGATTGATATGGTCGTTAAATATAAAGGCGGCCTAGCGGATTCTGCCTGGACGTATGTGATTGGTGAAGCGGATGAAAAAACACAAAAGTTACTTGATGTGACGAAAAAATCACTGTACTTAGGGATCGAACAAGCAAAAGTCGGTAACCGCATTGGTGACATTGGCCATGCGATTCAAACGTATGCGGAAAAAGAAGGCTATAGTGTTGTACGTGACTTTACTGGACACGGTATTGGTCCAACGATTCACGAAGAACCACACATCCCTCATTACGGTTTACCGAATAAGGCGCCCGTTTAAAAGAAGGTATGGCGATTACCATCGAACCGATGTTAAATGAAGGCCAGTGGCAAATGCAGATGGATGATAATGGTTGGACGGCAAGAACGATTGATGGTTCACGTTCAGCTCAGTATGAACATACGATTATTATCACTAAAGACGGTCCACTCATTTTGACTGAACAAGATGACGTCGAATAAGACGTATTAGCTAGCCCAAGTGGCTAGCTGTTTTTTATAGAGATATAAGAGCAAAGGCAAGGGGGAAAGAGAATGAGACGACATCCAGTAGTCGAAGGTTTAATGACGGCGGCACCGATTATGATTGGGTATTTACCCATCGCGCTCGCCTACGGTGTACTTGCTAACCAAGCGGGGCTCAGTTTGGTTGAGTTAACATCCATGAGTGCGTTAGTGTTTGGAGGGGCCAGTCAGTTTATGATCCTTAATATGATGCTTGTACAGGCGACTTACATCGAGTTAGTGTTGGCCACGTTTGTGCTTAACTTTCGGCACTTCATTATGTCACTGTCGATGAGTCACCGGTTAAGGACGTTTAAGTTAAAAGATAAAGCGGTCTTAGGGGCGCTCATGACCGATGAATCGTTTTCGGTCCTCAGTGTATTGAATAAGGATAAACAAACACCCGTAAGTTTTTACATCACGTTACATATTGCTGGTTACTTCGCTTGGGTAACGGGGTCGTTACTCGGGGGTGTCATTGGGACATTTATTCCTGACACACTCGGCCAAAGTTTTGGGATTAGTTTATATGCGATGTTTATTGCACTGTTGTTACCGTCTGTTAAAAAAGAGTGGCGTTACGGCGCGATCGCCGTCTTAGCGATGATAGTTAACTACTTACTCACGCCCGTAGCTTCAGAAGGTATTCGGATTGTTGTCGCAACGTTACTCGCTAGTTTAGTTGGCGTGATGATTAGAAGCAAAGAGGTGATGGTATGAGTCTGTTGCTGTTATTGTCATTATGGTTAGTCACCATAGTGCCGCGCATCTTACCACCGTTTATTGTGGATAAGGTTAGCGTGCCACCCCTTGTCGGAGAGTTTTTAAATGTGATTCCTTACGCTACACTAGGGGCCTTAATATTTCCTGGTATCATTCAGGCGATTCCAAACGAACCAGGGATTAGCCTCATCGGCGGAGCGGTAGCGGTTGTGTTGTCTTTAGTCCGCGTGCCGCTCGTCTTGGTGGTGCTTGCGTCGGTTTCGGTTGTTTATGTGTTGCTGTAGGGTTCCACGTGAATGGTCACATATTCAATCCCGAGCTGGTCATAGAGTAAACTTTCAATCCGATCAGTTATATCATGACCAGCTCGTACCGTCATATCAGGATCAACATAAACAATCATATCAATCATGACTTGGTTACCGACGGTACGTCCACGAATATCTGAGACGTGTTTTGTACCAGGATCTAGTAAGGTGAGTTGTTTAATCTTTTTAATCATCTCCGGATCAAAGCCGTCCGAGAGTGTATGTGAAGCGTGACTAAACGTCTGATAGGCGGTATAAAAGATTAAGATACCAACGAATAGCCCTAACACCGAGTCCAACCAGTAAAGACCGAAATATGTTCCGATGATACCAAAGGCTGCAGCAAAACTAATCAAACTATCGGCCCGGTTATCAAGACTCGCAGCTTTTAAAGCATGACTATTGATTTTCCGTGCGAGTGTGTTGTTATATTTATAGACGAAAAATAGCACGATTCCACTGACACTGCGGTCCAAAAAGCGAGTAGACCTGGCTCGGGATAATTTTTATTCATGAAGTTGGTCACTGCTTGTGTCATGACTTGAATACTGACCGATACCATAATAAAAGAAGCGATGAGACTCGCGATCATCTCGGCTCTCGCATGGCCATAGCGATGATTATGATCCGCTGGTTTAATCGCAATCCGCAGACCAATTAAAACAACGATGGAACTTAACACATCGGTTGAGTTGTTTAGACCATCGGCTCTTAAGGCGTGTGAGTCAGCTATGAAACTGACTGAGAGCTTGGCAATGCTGAGAATAATATACACAATAATTGAGAGGGTAGCCCCGCGGCTACTTTTTTAAATGATTGATCCATCAGGTGTCCTTCTTTCTAAACAGTCTATCTACTAAAGATAGCAAATAAATTCAAGTGGGTCTAGAGCAACAGTTAAAGCACGTTGCCACTTATTTAAAGTAATGAAACAAAGTTGCCTTTGGTCACCTTTTAACTTTTGTATCATAGACTAGAAAGAAGAAAGCTATACGTTAAAGACGGGCTGTTGAATTTCCGTTGGTTATGTGTTTAAAGAATATCCAGAAGGGTATATATTATTAAAATTACTAACGTCTGATTGAAAGATGAAAAGGAGTTGAAATCGATGAAAAAGCAAAAGGTTTGTTTTACGTTACGTCGTTATAACCATGGGTATGCGAAATACATTATCGCCAAGCGTGATTATTCTTTTGAAGATGCGCTTATGGCTACGTTGTTATTAGATGAGTTAGCTTTTCATCGAAATAAACAATCGATTGATCAGGCGATAGATGAAGCGATTCAGGCTGGAGATGAAGCAACCTTTAACCAGTTAGCTCAAGCATACCGGCATTATTACCTTGATTAATGCCACTGCTTAAACATTCTATAATGAAAAAGAACCGAACGCGATTTGTTCGGTTCTTTGTTGCGTATTTTTCATAGAGACAGGCATAAATGAATTGTGTTACACTGATGAAAGAGAAAAAAAGAGGTGGACGTATATGAAAAAGTTTGTTGTCGTTCTGTTTATTCTCCTCGTATTAGTAGGATGTACAGAAACTAACGTATTAAAAGGGACAATGGCCGATAAGCGCCTAGGTGCCGCTTTGCTTGCTAAAAAACCATTTGAGATCGAAAAGAATGAGCCTGATTATAATACCGCAGGAATAAATCCTGAAACTGGTCTCTATATAGTCGATAACGAAACATCGATGCTGGTTTATGTGAATAAGTACCGGGAGTTACCTGAAGGTTATACACCACCGGATTTAACAGAACCGGATGTCTTACATTACTCACCAGTGGGTGATAACCGCCGCCTTTTACGAAAAGAAGCATCCGAGGCTTTAGTGTCATTATTTGAAGCGGCTGAAACTGACGGACTAACGTTAGTGGCTGTATCTGGTTACCGTTCTTATGAGCGCCAACAAGCGATTTATGCAAGTAATGTCGCGAGTAAAGGACAAGCCCATGCGGATCAGTTTTCTGCCAAACCAGGGACAAGTGAACACCAAACGGGTCTCGCGATGGATGTCACAGTCCAAGGAAATGACGATGTGTTACTCAGTCAATCATTTGGTGAGACAGAGGCAGGACAATATATCAAAGAAAATGCCTATCAATATGGCTTTATTATTCGTTATCCAGAAGGCAAAGAAACGATCACCGGGTATAGTTATGAGCCGTGGCATTTACGTTACGTCGGTAAAGACGTCGCAACGGAAATTTATCTGAATGAATGGACGCTTGAAGAATATTTTGGTTTTGATTATCCAGGTCGTGAACGCTAAGTCACTGCCTGGTTTTTTGTGCTATAATATGACTCTAGAAGACAAATAATTCTGTCAACAAGACAGAAAAAACTAAGACAATATAACCTATAGAAAACATGAGTCTAGAAAACAAAACGGACAAATGAAACAGACAAACGAAACATAAAAGTGCGAGTCAATCAACAAAAGGAGTGATCAAAGATGAGAAAAGTATATGATGCTTTTGGGGAGATGGAAGTGAGTGATGACGTGTATTACGGTGCACAGACGAAAAGAAGTTTAGAAAATTTCCCCATCGGTTCTGAAACGATGCCGAAACGATTAATTGAAGCGTTCGTCATGTTAAAACGTGCGGCCGCAAAAGCAAATCACACGTTAGGTGTACTGCCTAAGGAAACGAGTGAACGTATTGTTAAAGCGAGTGACGAGTGGTTACACCAGCCAGATTATCAACATTTCCCGCTGGTTGTTTGGCAAACAGGTTCGGGTACGCAGACAAATATGAATGTAAATGAGGTGTTAAGCTTCCTTGCTTCAGACGAAACAAACACATTGCACCCAAATGATGATGTTAACCGTTCCCAAAGTTCAAATGATACTTTTCCAACCGCGATGCATGTTGCTACGGCTGTAGCGGTTACTGATCAACTCTTTCCAGCCTTACATCGGTTGATTAAAACAGTAGAGGAAAAACAAGCGCGCTATCAATCAGTCGTCAAGATTGGTCGAACCCACCTACAAGATGCGACACCGCTGACGGTAGGGCAAGAACTCAGTGGTTATTTAGCGATGCTTGAAAAGACAGAACATATGTTACTTCAAGACATGGATGAATGTTTTGAACTGGCGATTGGCGGAACAGCAGTTGGAACAGGACTCAATGCACCAGGTGGCTTTGGTGAAGAAGTAGCACATGAACTGTCGCGATATACGGGGTTACCGTTTCGAAAGACCGATAATCACTTCCATGGCTTAACCAGTCATGATCAACTTGTCCGGTTCCACGGAACAATAAAATCGCTTGCCATGGACCTCTTTAAAATGGGGAATGATTTACGTTACCTTGCGAGCGGGCCACGTGCTGGGTACGGTGAGTATACGCTACCTGCTAATGAACCAGGGAGTTCAATTATGCCGGGGAAAGTGAATCCGACCCAAATTGAAGCATTGACGATGGTCTGTAGCCAAGTGTTAGGGAATGATACGACGATTAGTTTTGCGGCGAGTCAAGGACAGTTTCAGCTGAACGTATTTAAACCGGTGATTATTTATAACGTCCTCCAATCCATTGAGCTATTGAGTGATGCGATGGATAGCTTTAATTTGCGTTGTTTATCTGGGCTAGAAATAAATGAAGATGTAATTAAAGAAAAGGTCAATCAATCACTCATGTTAGTCACGGCACTTAATCCACACATCGGCTATGATAAAGCAAGTGAGATCGCAAAATATGCGCATCAACACGAGACGGATTTAAAAACAGCCGCAGTGACGTTAGGGCATGTAACGGCGGATCAATTTGATGCATGGGTTAAGCCAGATCAAATGATTTAATGTCGTCATCTATTAGTTTCAGTTAAAATGTAGCGTTAATTAGCCCAAATTTAGTGGCAATCGATTTACGTTAAAAACATGAAAGAAGGCGACTCCAAAGGAGTCGCCTCTTCATGTATATAAGGGGGTATACACTTATTTAATACGTAATTCTGAATCTTTGTCGAAGAAGTGGCACTTGTGCATATCAAATGCTAATTTAAGTGACTCACCACCATGAATATCTGTACGTGAATCAACACGTGCAACAAAGTCTTGTTCATCTAATTTAGAGTATAGGTAAGATTCAGAACCCATTAATTCAGCTACTTCAATTTCAGCTGTTAATGTTGAACCTGGGTTAGCATCTACAAATACTGGCTCATCATGAATATCTTCAGGACGTACACCTAGAATAAGTTCTTTACCGACGTAGTTTTGGTCACGAAGAACTTTCATTTTTCCTTCTGGTACTTCGATTAATGTCTTAGGAGATACACGGAAACCGTTCTCTTCTAATGAACCATGGAAGAAGTTCATCGCAGGTGATCCAATGAATCCACCAACGAAGACGTTGTTTGGCTTGTCATATACTTCTTTAGGTGCACCCACTTGTTGGATGACGCCGTCTTTAAGTACAACAAGGCGAGTTGCCATTGTCATCGCTTCTGTCTGGTCGTGTGTAACATAAATCGTTGTTGTTTGAAGACGTTGGTGTAATTTTTGGATTTCCGCACGCATCTGAACACGCAATTTCGCATCAAGGTTTGATAACGGCTCATCCATTGAGAATACTTTCGCGTCACGTACAATCGCACGACCTAATGCCACACGTTGACGCTGACCACCTGAAAGTGCTTTTGGTTTACGGTCTAAGTAAGGTTCTAGACCTAAGATTTGTGCGGCGTTTTTAACACGACGATCAATTTCGTCTTTTTTGAACTTACGTAATTTAAGACCGAATGCCATGTTGTCATAAACATTCATGTGTGGGTATAACGCGTAGTTTTGGAATACCATCGCGATGTCACGGTCTTTTGGTGCTACGTCGTTCATTAGTTTATCATCGATGTAGAATTCACCCGCTGAGATTTCTTCAAGACCAGCGATCATACGAAGTGTCGTTGATTTACCACAACCAGATGGACCAACGAATACGATAAATTCTTTGTCTTTAATTTCTAGGTTAAAGTCGTCTACTGCTTTAACACCGTCTTTTTCGTAAATTTTATCAATATGTCTTAAGCTTAATTCTGCCATTGTAAAAGTTCCTCCTTAAATGTTTGAAAGCGTTTTTATTTGATGACCTAAGTCTACAAAAAATAACGTCAATCGTAAATGGACAACGTGCACAAAGAAAAAAACGACAAGTTGTGCAACGCTTACATCGTGGCGGATTAAAGGGAAGTATATGAGGTGAAACCCTCTATATATCAAGGGTTTCGTCATATGGCACAAAAAAAGATCTAGCGTTTGGCAAAGTGCCTAAGCTAGATCGATTTGACGTTTGAGTAGGAGAACTAAGTAAACCGCAATCGCTCCTTCGAACTGTTTGACATCGACTTCTGTCTTTTCAACAAACTTATCAATCCGGTACTGTAAACTGTTTCGATGCATATACATTTCTTTAGCGGCCAGTGAAGCATTGGAATTCGCTTCTAAGAAGGTTTGAATCGTATGAAGTAGGTCTTCGTCTTTCATTGTTGATTTTAAAATCGATTCAATTAGAAACATTAAGGCTGCGGTATCTTTCATGACGGTCATTAAGTAAGGGACAGCTGAGACGTAAGTCATCACTGGTTTTGTATTAAAGTGCTGAATATGGTGGAATTGTTGATCCATCCATGTATGGTAGTCATGCGCTTTAGATAAGTCACGCAAATACGGTCCAATAAAGAATTTGACATCGATAAAGAAATCACTTGTAAATACTTCTACCATCTCAAAAAATGTCACCGCATCTTCTTCATCAGGTCGTTCTTCTTCAATAATGACACCGTGTTTTTGGCTTGAAAACAAAATGACCGGCTTATATGAATACATGCCGTATACAGCTTCTCTAAAGTCATTTGGGTCACCTGGTGCCTCAGAAAGTGAAAAATAGATGAAGCGATATTCTTTTGGCGCTGTGTGAATAAAATTCGTGCCTTCAAAAATCCAATCGTACCAAGATTGTTCGCGTTCAGTTACGGGTGGGTAAGCCCCGTGGTAAGGTGTTAGTAAAAGATCAAGTAAATCATGTTCTTTTTCTTTAATCTCATCTTCTAATATGCCGAGTAATTGATTGTCTGGGGTCATAAACCAACGGTACAGTCCTTTACTTTGGGATTCTTCTTCTGTAATAAGACTTGGATATAGGGTTTTTAATCGTTTAATCATCTAAATAATCCTTTCTTTCTACAATGGTAAACAAACGTCTCGTTCATTGATTGTCGTAATGTACGACAGAGAAAAAACGTCGTCGTTTTAGAAACTTTATTGTGATATCTTTCTCATTATAACAAAAACGGTTGAGAAGAGGGAACCAATCATTAGAAAAGATTGGATTTAATTAAAATGACCCACCATTAGTCCTGAAATTTTAAACTTTCTCAACCGGTATCGTTTGGATTACACACAGAAGTTTGTTATAGTTATACAGGAAGTTAAAAGAAGGCCATCAGTGGTCAGTAAAAACTAGGAGGATTTTATTTTATGTCTAACGTACAACAATCAGCAGAACAATTAGCGGATGCGATTCGCCAAAGTGAAGAATTTTCAACTCTTAAGGAAGCCTATGATGCGGTAATGAGCGATGAAATCGCTAAAAAAATGTTCGATGATTTCCGTAATACACAAATCGAATTACAACAAAAACAAATGCAAGGCCAAGAAATTACAGAAGAAGAAGTAGAAAAAGCACGTAAGGTTGTCGAAACAGTACAACAACACGAAGCTATTTCTAAACTAATGGAAGAAGAACAAAAAGTGAACGAATTTATTAATTCTATTAGCCGTACAATCACAAAACCATTAGAAGAATTATATAACCAACAATAAGATGAAAAATCGCCTACCTTTAAACATAAAGGTAGGCGATTTTAAATTTCTCTCCAATGATGACGATATGGATGAATGGATGTAACAAAAGAAGCGAAGAGCTTAAGCTCTTCGCTTCTTTACCTGATGGTTATGATTTGAGTACTTAACGAGAACGTCGCTTTACTTTTTCTCCATAACTTTGTCAATAAGGCCATACTCTAGCGCTCTATTAGCCGTCATGAAGTTATCACGATCCGTATCTTTTTCGATGATTTCCATAGGTTGACCAGTACGTTCTGCTAGAATTTCGTTTAATTTCTTACGCATTTCGATAATACGGTTGGCGTGGATTTGGATATCAGATGCTTGACCTTGTGTACCACCTAATGGTTGGTGAATCATCACTTCTGAGTTTGGTAACGCATAGCGTTTACCTTTTGCGCCAGCTGCTAATAAGAAGGCACCCATTGATGCGGCCATACCAACACAAATAGTTGACACATCTGGTTTAATGAACTGCATCGTATCATAAATCGCCATACCGGCTGTGATTGAGCCACCTGGTGAATTGATGTAAATAGAAATATCTTTGTCTGGGTCTTCAGCTTCTAAGAATAATAGCTGAGCAACGATCGAATTGGCTACATTGTCATCAATGCCAGAACCTAACATAATGATGCGGTCTTTCAACAGACGTGAATAAATGTCATACGCTCGTTCACCGCGGTTTGTTTGTTCAATTACTGTAGGGATTAAATTCATATCTATTCCTCCTCCGAAAATAACTTTAAGTATGTGAATAAAGTTTATAAACATATCATAGCTAATAGGTCAAAAAAGGTCAAATAAAACACTAGCTAATGTGAGTATTTATTAATTTATTTCTTCCCAAGTTAGTGTACATATAAACTTCGTACATATTATAACAGAGATTGGCTTGTTTTGCTTATGGATTGCACTTGAAAACCGATTGATTTTTCGATTGATAGACAGAGGCGTAGAAGAAAGGATTGTATTTTTCATTCATTTCAGTTATAATGATTTTTGTTCGATTTAAATATGCGCTCGTAGCTCAGGGGATAGAGCATCGGTTTCCGGTACCGTGTGTCGGGGGTTCGAATCCTCCGAGCGCGCTTTTAGACAGATGCTAGCATCTGTCTTTTCTCATATTTACTCGTTAGTGAACAGGTTTTATAGAAAGTAAGAGGTGCAAAATGAAAGTAATGATCTGGTTAGCAGTGTCTGTTTTATTGATTTGGGAGTTTGTAGAGCTACGTGATATTTTCGGGTATTCACTCTTTCTCCAAAATAGCTTGATTGTCTTTTCAAGTAGTTATTTCTTTTATTTACTTGATGTACATTTAAGCCTAAATAAATTTAAACGACAACTCGCGATTATGTTCAATAAAACGTCTCAGTAGAAAACATATTAAAAACCAACAGATATTTTAATACGCCATAACCAAAACCCATTCTAAACCGCTCGAGGCCAAAGGCCTTTGGCGGTTTATTTTTAATTAGAGGAGGAAAAATCAGCTTTTTTTACATTTTTGTTAAAAAAACGAACATAGTTTAGTTTGTTTTCGGGTATAGTGTTAAGGTGAGAGGAAAAGCCTCTAAAAATGTTTTGAGGGAGTGTTGTTTTATGCATCAAAAAGCAAATAAAACGAAAAAAGTAGCAATTGTCGGAACAGGGTTTGTCGGTTCTAGTTATGCTTATTCTTTAGTGAACCAAGGAACAGTGAGTGAGCTCGTGTTAATCGACTTAAATAAAGAACGTGCTGAAGGTGAAGCACAAGATTTAAATCACGGGGTTCCTTTTGGTTCACCAATGAAAATAAAAGCGGGTGACTATACAGATTGTCATGATGTTGATTTAGTGGTCATTACTGCTGGAGCGAATCAAAAACCAGGTGAAACAAGACTAGATCTTGCTAGTAAAAACGCCAAAATCATGCGTGGGATTGTAAAAGAAATTATGGCGTCCGGCTTTGATGGCATTTTAGTGATTGCTTCTAACCCAGTTGATGTGATGACACATGTAGCATATGAAGCATCTGGCTTACCGAAAGAACGCGTGATTGGATCAGGTACCATCTTAGATACGGCGCGTTTCCGTTACTTATTAAGTGATTACTTCCAAGTAGATTCACGAAATGTGCACGCCTATATCGTAGGTGAACACGGCGATTCAGAGTTGCCTATTTGGTCACACGTCACAATCGGCGGTCTCCCGCTTAATGTGTATGGTAAACTTAATAACTTCTATGAAGACCGTGATATGCAGGCGATTTTTGAAAATGTACGTGACGCGGCTTATCAAATCATTCAGAAAAAAGGGGCAACCTATTATGGCATTGGTATGGGACTTGCCCGTCTAACAAAAGCCTTACTGTATAATGAGAACTCAATCTTAACAGTGTCGACTTATTTCCAAGGTGAATATGATATTGACGGTGTCTTTATGGGTATTCCAGCCGTTGTTAATGCGAACGGGGTAAGAGAAATTTTACGATTGAACTTATCTGAGCGAGAACAACAGCAACTGGAAAACTCGGCCAACATTTTAAAAGAGATGCATGACAATTTGACATGATTAACGAGCTGTCAGTCATCATAAAGGAAAGAGGCGCTTAATCGCCTCTTTCTTTCCTAATAGAAAGGTGATTCGTTCGAGTGCATGAGATTTTAAGCTTGTCAGATGATTGGTTGTCTGATAGTATTAAGGGTGTTGGGTATTTTTTTGGCTCGCGGGACAAAATGTTAACCACAGGGACAGAATTTGTCCCAAGATAATTGAAAGGGTGCGTTATGATGCAAAAGCTAATTGAATTGCAACAAAAAATATGCCCTGATCTTATCGCAGTGATTGACCGGCGTTACCATTTACTTCATACCATTCATTACTATCAACCCATTGGCAGAAGAAGTTTAGCCATGCAGTTGACGCTAAAAGAACGAGAAGCGAGATCAGAAATTGATAAATTAGCGCAACTCGGTTTAGTTGAAGCGACACCAAAGGGTGTGATGCTGACGGTGATGGGTCAGATGTTAGTGGATGACTTTACGCCATATTTCGAGGAATTACGGGGATTTCGTGATCTTGAAATAAAAATTAAACAGACATTCGACCTAGAACGTGTTATAATTACACCTGGGGACAGTGATACTGACCCTTGGGTAAAAGACGAACTAGGAAAACGCGCCGTGTCGTTTTTGCAATCCCAACTAAACAACAAGCAGACCGTCGCTGTGACTGGTGGAACATCAATGGCCGCTGTGGCTAAAATGATGGCACCGACCGATTTAGGTAAAGGCTCAATGTTTGTGCCAGCTCGAGGAGGACTCGGAGAACGAGTGGAGAATCAAGCGAACACGATTTGTGCTGAAATGGCCAATAAGATGAAAGGCGACTATCGTTTGCTGTATGTACCGGACCCGCTCAGTGAAGAAACGTATCATTCGATTATTGAAGAGCCTGGTGTAAAAGAAACTCTACATATTATTAAACAAGCGAATATCGTCATGCATGGTATTGGTGATGCTTTTACTATGGCAAAACGTAGAAAAGCAGAAAAAAACGTTTTAGAAAAGCTCGAATCGGGAAAAGCAGTAAGTGAGGCCTTTGGTTATTATTTTGACCAAAATGGTCGAATCGTACACAAAGTGCGAACAGTAGGTATGCAATTAGAAGACTTGTCTCATATTAAGACAGTTGTTGCGATTGCTGGAGGTCATTCAAAAGCAAAAGCGATTCAGTCTTATTTTAGACAAGGAAAAAGTAATGTCCTGATCACGGATGAAGGGGCAGCAACAGCATTAATAAAGGACTTATAGTCCTTTAGATAAAATTTTAAACAATACTAAGGAGGAAATACGTATGACTGTAAAAGTAGGTATTAATGGTTTTGGTCGTATCGGCCGCTTAGCTTTCCGTCGTATTCAAGAAGTAGAAGGAATTGAGGTAGTAGCAATCAACGACTTAACTGACGCTGACACACTTGCTCACCTTTTAAAGTATGACACAACTCAAGGTCGTTTCAATGGCGATGTTGAAGTTAAAGATGGTGCTTTCACTGTTAACGGCAAAGACGTTAAAGTATTAGCTAACCGTAACCCTGAAGAATTACCTTGGGGTGACTTAGGTGTTGAAATCGTACTTGAGTGTACTGGATTCTTCACTTCAAAAGAAAAAGCTGAACTTCACCTTAAAGGTGGCGCGAAGCGTGTTGTAATTTCTGCTCCAGGTGGAAACGACGTTCCAACAATCGTTTATAACGTAAACCATGACATCTTAACAGGTGACGAAACAGTGATTTCTGGTGCTTCATGTACAACAAACTGTCTAGCTCCTATGGCTGACACATTAAACAAAGAATTCGGTATTGCTGAAGGTCTTATGACGACTATTCACGCTTATACTGGTGACCAAAACACATTAGATGCTCCTCACTCAAAAGACTTACGTCGTGCGCGTGCGGCTGCAGCTAACATCGTACCTAACACAACGGGTGCAGCAGCAGCAATTGGTCTAGTAATTCCTGAACTTAAAGGTAAATTAGATGGTGCAGCTCAACGTGTTCCAGTTCCAACTGGTTCATTAACTGAGTTAGTCACTGTATTAGACAAAGAAGTTTCTGTTGAGAGCGTTAATGCAGCGATGAAAAAAGCAGCGAACGAATCTTACGGTTACACTGAAGATCCAATCGTATCTTCTGACGTTATTGGTATCTCTTATGGTTCATTATTTGATGCTACTCAAACAAAAGTAATGACTGTAGATGGTAAACAATTAGTGAAGACTGTTGCATGGTATGACAATGAAATGTCTTACACTGCACAATTAGTACGTACATTAGAATACTTCGCTAACCTTTAATTCTTAGCGAGATAACTAAACAAGCAGTCCATTAGCGGGAAGCGTTCGCGCTTTCCGCTTTTAATTTTTACTAGGAGGATTATCCAATATGGCGAAAAAAATTGTCACTGATTTAGCCGTTGCCGGCAAAAAAGTACTTGTGCGCGCAGACTTTAACGTGCCAATGAAAGACGGTAATATTACAAATGATGACCGTATCGTTCAAGCTCTTCCAACAATCAAACACTTACTAAAAGAAGAAGCAAAAGTCATTGTCTTCTCTCACTTAGGTCGTGTGAAAGAAGAAGCGGATAAAGAAGGTAAATCACTTAAGCCAGTCGCTGAGCGTTTATCTGAATTATTAGGTCAAGACGTTACGTTTGTACCTGAGACACGTGGAGAAGTATTAGAAAACGCAATTGACACATTAGGCAATGGCGATATTTTAATGTTTGAAAACACACGTTTTGAAGATATTGATGGTAAAAAAGAAAGTAAAAATGATCCTGACTTAGGTAAGTACTGGGCTAGCCTTGGTGACTTATTCGTAAATGATGCTTTCGGTACTGCTCACCGTGCGCACGCGTCTAACGTAGGGATTGCATCAAACGTTGAATCAGCAGCAGGTTTCTTAATGGAAAAAGAAATTCGTTTCATCGGTGATTCAGTCGATAGCCCAGAGCGTCCATTTGTGGCGATTCTTGGTGGAGCGAAAGTAAGTGATAAAATCGGTGTGATTGAAAACTTACTAACAAAAGCAGATAAAATCCTTATCGGTGGTGGAATGGCCTATACTTTCTACAAAGCACAAGGGTTGGATATCGGTACATCTCTTCTTGAAGAAGATAAGTTAGATCTTGCGAAAGATTTACTATCACGTGCTGATGGCAAAATTATTTTACCAGTCGATACGACAGTCAACACAGCTTCTCAGAAGAAGGTGACGTGAAAGCTGTTGATGCTGATGCGATTCCTGATGGTTACATGGGTCTTGATATTGGTCCTAAATCGATTGCTCAGTTCGAAAAAGAACTAGAAGGCGCGAAAACTGTCGTATGGAATGGTCCTATGGGTGTGTTTGAAATGGAAGCATTTGCTAAAGGTACGATTGGTGTATGTAAAGCGATTGCGAGCCTAAATGATGCAACAACCATTATCGGTGGTGGTGACTCAGCAGCGGCAGCCATGAAATTAGGCTTTGCTGATGACTTCTCACACATCTCAACCGGTGGCGGCGCGTCACTTGAATACCTAGAAGGTAAAGAACTACCTGGTTTAGCTGCGATCAGCAACAAATAAGGTAGAATAATAAGCTCACTGATTAGTCAACTAATCATAGACGAAAGGGAAGAGATTATGCGTAAACCAATTATTGCAGGAAACTGGAAGATGAATAAATCATTAGCAGAAGCGAAAAGCTTTGTCGCTGATACAAAAAACAACGTACCTAAAAGTGATGCGGTTGATTCAATCATCTGTGCACCTTTTCCGTTCCTTCACGCATTAGTGGAAGAGACGAAAGGAACAGATTTAAAAATCGCTGCTCAAAACATGCACTTTGAGGAAAGTGGCGCGTTTACTGGTGAAGTTTCACCAGCGGTCCTTAAAGACTTAGGTGTGACTTACGTTGTGTTAGGACACTCTGAACGTCGTGAAATGTTCAACGAAACAGATGAGTCAGTGAACAAAAAAGCAAAAGCTGCTTTTAATTATGACTTAACACCAATCATTTGTGTAGGTGAAACATTAGAGCAACGTGAAGCGAACCAAACAATGGACTTAGTCGCTGATCAAGTCACAAAAGCGCTTGACGGTTTAACTGAAGACCAAGTCAAACAATCTGTTATTGCTTATGAGCCAATCTGGGCAATCGGTACAGGTAAAACTGCGACATCAGAACAAGCAAACGAGGTATGTGCCACGTACGTAAAACTGTTGCATCTGTTGTCTCAAGTGATGCGGCTGAAGCTGTTCGTATTCAATACGGAGGTAGTGTAAAACCAGCTAACATCGATGAATTATTACAGCAATCTGATATTGATGGTGCGTTAGTTGGAGGCGCGAGCTTGAAGCTGATTCATTCCTCAAATTAGTGGAGGCGGGCAAATAATGAGTCAAGACAAATTAGCAGCTTAATTATTCTTGATGGTTATGCCTTGCGTGATGAGGTTGTTGGGAATGCGGTTAAGCAAGCCAACACACCAAACTTCGATCGTTATTGGAACAACTATCCGCACAATCAGCTAACAGCTTCAGGTGAGGCCGTTGGTTTACCAGATGGACAAATGGGTAACTCAGAAGTGGGTCACTTAAACATTGGTGCGGGTCGAATTGTTTATCAATCATTGACACGTGTAAACCTATCGATTCGTGAGCGTGACTTCTTTACGAATGAACAACTTGTTCAAGCGGTAGAGAACGCAAAAGAAGACGGTAAGGCCTTGCACATTTTCGGTTTACTTTCTGATGGTGGGGTTCACTCTCACCTTGATCACCTTTTTGCGGTGTTAGAACTCGCAAAAGAAAAACGACTTGAAAAAGTTTATGTCCATGGTTTCTTAGACGGCCGTGACGTTGGTCAAAAATCAGCGAAACAGTATATCGAACAAGCGCAAAACAAAATGGATGAACTTGGCGTTGGTCAATTTGCGACGATTTCTGGTCGTTATTATGCGATGGACCGCGACAAGCGTTGGGAACGTATTAAGCTTGCGTATGACGCCATTGCTTATGGTGAAGGCAAAACTTCAACGGATCCACTACAAGTTGTAGAAGATGCTTATAGTGAAGATGTGTATGATGAATTTGTTATTCCAACGGTTATGACAGATGAGTCGGGAGAGCCGGTTGCTAAAATGCATTCAGGTGATTCAGTCATCTTCCATAACTTCCGTCCAGACCGAGCGATTCAAATTTCACAAAGCTTTGCGAACAATGACTTTAATGAATTTGACCGCGGTGCAGAGGCACCAAAAGATTTATTCTTCGTATCATTCATGAAATACAGTGATACAGTGAATAGTCACATTGCGTACCCACCAACAGACCTTAAAAACACGGTCGGTGAAGTACTGCAAGACAATAAACTCAACCAATTACGTATTGCGGAAACGGAAAAATATCCACACGTGACCTTCTTCATGAGTGGTGGCCGTGAAGCAGAATTTGAAGGGGAAAAGCGAATCTTAATTAATTCGCCAAAAGTCGCAACGTACGACTTACAACCTGAAATGAGTGCGTATGAAGTAACTGATGCGTTACTAAAAGAATTAGATGAAGGTAACCAAAATGCCATCATCTTAAACTTTGCTAACCCTGATATGGTTGGACACTCAGGTATGCTTGAGCCGACAATCAAAGCGATTGAAACGGTTGATGAATGCCTAGGTAAAATCGTTGATAAGATCATTGAAAAAGGTGGCCACGCCATTATTACTGCTGATCACGGTAACTCAGATGAAGTGGTTTCACTTGATGGTAAGCCAATGACTGCCCACACAACGAATCCAGTACCTGTTATTGTCACAAAAGACGGTATTGAATTACGTGATGGTGGCATCCTAGGAGACTTGGCGCCAACATTGCTTGATCTCTTAAACGTTGACCAACCAGAAGAAATGACTGGAAAGTCACTGATTAAGTAAGTTTTAGCAACAATTGATTCGAATCAATGTTTAAAAACAAAAAGCAACACCCATACTATATTAAAAACAAAAAGGAGTTTTACAATCATGCCATACATTACAGACGTATATGCTCGCGAAGTCATGGACTCACGCGGTAACCCAACAGTAGAAGTAGAAGTTTACACAGAATCAGGTGCGTTCGGTCGCGCTCTAGTACCAAGTGGTGCGTCAACGGGTGAATACGAAGCAGTTGAACTACGTGACGGCGACAAAGACCGTTACTTAGGTAAAGGTGTTCTTAAAGCAGTAGAAAACGTTAATGAAGTTATTGCACCTGAATTATTAGGTTTTGACGTAACACGTCAAGTTGTTATTGACCGTTTACTTATGGAATTAGATGGTACACCAAACAAAGGTAAATTAGGCGCTAACGCTATTTTAGGTGTCTCTATGGCTGTCGCTCGTGCAGCAGCTGACCACTTAGGTGTTCCTTTATACACTTACCTTGGTGGATTCAATGCAACCGTTCTTCCAACACCAATGATGAACATCTTAAACGGTGGTGAGCACGCGGACAACAACGTGGATATTCAAGAATTCATGATCATGCCTGTAGGCGCGCTTCATTCAAAGAAGCGCTACGTATGGGTGCTGAAATCTTCCACAACTTGAAGAAAGTGCTTTCTTCTAAAGGTTACAATACAGCTGTAGGTGACGAAGGTGGTTTCGCACCAAACCTTAAGTCAAACGAAGAAGCTTTATCTACAATCATCGAAGCTATTGAAACAGCTGGTTACAAGCCAGGTGAAGAAGTTAAATTAGCAATGGACGTTGCGGCTTCTGAAATCTACGAAGATGGTAAATACAACCTTAAAGGCGAAGGCGTTGTTCGTACGTCTGCTGAAATGGTTGACTGGTATGAAGAAATGTGTAATAAATACCCAATCATCTCAATTGAAGATGGTCTTGACGAAAATGACTGGGATGGTTTCAAACTTCTTACTGACCGCTTAGGCGACAGAGTTCAATTAGTAGGTGACGATTTATTCGTAACAAACACTGAAAAATTAGCTGAAGGTATCGAAAAAGGAATCGGTAACTCAATCCTAGTTAAAGTTAACCAAATTGGTTCATTAACTGAAACATTTGAAGCAATCGAAATGGCGAAACAAGCTGGTTACACAGCTGTTATCTCTCACCGTTCAGGTGAAACGGAAGATACAACAATTGCTGACATCGCTGTTGCGACAAATGCTGGACAAATTAAAACAGGTGCACCTTCACGTACTGACCGTGTTGCTAAATACAACCAATTATTACGTATCGAAGACGAACTTGTTGAAACAGCTAAATATGCTGGTAAAAACGCATTCTATAACTTACGCTAATCAGTTGTAAGTAGAGATGGATAATGGTTCTTTGTCTAATGGTGTTGGTGAGAAGTTTTAACCAATAATTTCAAGCTTATATTTCACATGTTTCAGCTCTTTTTATGCAGCTGAAACATGTGTTTTATTTTGTGTTTTTTTCTTCTGTGGTTCAACTGGTTTGTAAGAAAAATGGGCTCTATACTAAATGTGGTGGTACATTCCTTTGGCAGTAGTTAGTCCTCACTAAAACGCGATCTCGAAGAGAATGCCTTAAAAGACTATCGGTTAAAAGATTATCAGAAGTATTTTGACGTGAAAGAAGCGTTTAAACGCGGAAAGAAAATCATCTCGAAAGAAGAAGCTATGCGGAAAGCAACAAAAAATTATGTTTTTTTGGGTTACTGTCCAACGAAGTGAAAGATTCTTTTGAATCCTTATCATTGTTTCGAAGCAAAGATGTGGCAGAGAAAGCTTTTGGTAATCTAAATGACCGTTTGAACTTTAGACGCATGCAAGTATCTTCTGAAATATAATTTAATTGTAATGCATCCGTTGGATTTATTTCTTTAATCTCTCTCTTATGTAAAAAGAAGATGCAAGATGCCAACCTATTCGAACAGTGGACACTTCAGTTGACAAATACATATGATCTCTTGTGGTGTTTTCATTACGTTTCGGGTGACAAAAGAGCTACAAAATTATATAATTATAGATAATAATAATTATGTAGAAGGAGCGATGTGAAATGATCGATACCTCGCTCTGGAAACGAGATGAGAAAAGCCAAGCTTCAGGAACACGAGCGAAATTTTGGCTGCTAGAACCAGAAACAGATCTTAAAAGTCCAACAAGGCATCTTTTCAAGGTTCCTACTGAAGGAACGGGCGGTCATTGGGCTGAATTTATTGCTAGCGAAGTGGGGATGAGGTTAGGTTTCAATACAGCTGAAGTAAGGTTAGCTGAACATAAAGGCATGATAGGAACAATTTCTAAGAACTTCCGTGTCAAAGCAGAAGAATTGTATGAAGGTGGCGATTTATTCTTGGCGCAATTTGAAAATTTTGATCGTCGGTCCTTGACTTATTATGAATTGCCCCACATCATAGATATCCTTTCTGCATATGATTTAGAGAAAGCTTTTGTAACGGTACCTGTTTATGATGCAATAATTGCGAATAACGACCGACATTGTGATAATTGGGGGGTTCTTAGTGGACCAAAAGGAATTCGCTTGACTCCTATCTATGACAACGGTTCTTCTCTTGGTTTTAATGAAACAAGAGAGAAAAAGTAAAGAATGCTGACTGATGATAGAATTTTAGAAGGTTTCTGCAACAGAGGTAAATCGAGCATTGGTTTGCCAGGAAGAAAAAAACCAAAGCACTTTGAATTATTATCCTACCTTTATCAATCTTTTCCTAAGGAACTTCAATTAGCGGTTTCTAGATTAGAACAGTTGAATGTGGAAATGTTATTATCTATAGTAGATGAAATACCGAACAACATAATGAGTGATTTAGATAAAAAATGAGTTATCCGTCTTATACTTTACCGGAAAAATCGGATTCTGAATTGGTTAGAAGGGAGTGTGAAAGCATGAAAAAGAGACCGTTTGAACTGTGGCTAGTTTGGCAAAATGTCGAAACACGGCAACGTTATCACGTAGGTAGCTTACTTCATGAAGATGGCATCTATACATTTTCATACAAAATAAAAGGGTATAGAAGAAAATTAGCAGAAGCGATGGACAATGGATATCGACCTCACTTAGCATTCCCTAATATCAATAAGACGTATAAATCTCGTTCTCTTTTTGGTCCATTTGCGCGACGCCTACCAGACACTCGAAGACCCGACTATCAATCTGTTCTCCGAGACTTAGGACTTTCACAAGAATGTACAGAAATGGACGTTTTGCGGGCAACAGGTGGTGTTTTAGCGACTGATTCTTATGAGTTTGTTTCACCAATCTTGGTTGAAAATCATCACTTTGATTTAGATTTCTTTGTAGCTGGATGGCGTTACTATGAAGGAAATCAAGTAATTGATCAACTACATGTAGGAGACAGTGTCGAATTTTCATTAGATCCCAAGAACAATAATGACCATAAAGCTGTCGTTGTCATGTCAGTAAACGGAAAGAAGTTAGGTTTCATTCCAGCATTTTATAGTGGGTGGATGTTTGAAATTATTAAAAAGGGCTGTGATTATCAAGCAAGAGTGGAATCTGTTCACCCACAGGCAGTTCCGCATCGTAAAGTGAATATTTCAATTGCTGGTGAAATAAATCAGTATTTAAATATTCAAGAAGTGCTAAATGATAAAGAAGAACTACGAGTTGTAATGTGTTAAGTTACTGCGCTTACCAAACTTGTGCATATTCCGTTTGCCGTACACGTATAAAATGATGAAACTATAGAAATGTGTGGACAGCCAAAAAAATTTATGCAAATACTCTTTAGGGCGTATACCTAAGGAGGTAGAAAATATCAACCAATAGAAGTCATAGGTGGACTTCGCTATCTATTAATAAGAGATCAAGCACTGTTGTGGTTGGTCTCTTTTTACATTTTTTGTATCAATAAAACAATTTTTAATCGTTTTAGAGCGAGAAGACACCTTCCTCAAGTGCGTCAGCACTAGGTGGGTGATGAATCGCTTTTTTTGAATATTTTTGAAGTGACAAACATATATTCTGCGTGGTATAATTAAAACATTAACAGTGACCGTCACAAAACAAAGAGAGGGTGGGTTTCATGGGCATGAAGGCTATTTTTTCAAATCGCTTATATAAGTATAAGATCGACCCTGGCTTTGTTATGTCCATGGATAACACCCTTCGGGTGTTTAATCAAGCCAAACATTTTCGTT
>NZ_BAXD01000030.1:0-34061 GCF_001310395.1 Halolactibacillus sp. JCM 19043 | reverse complement strand
TGGAATCCCTTTCCTCAAACATTCGTGAGAATGTCAGGTGGGGGTAGTTCAATGGCATTTCATTATTTTTAAGGAAACGATGAACGTTTTTTCCCCTGATATCTTGTTGTTTTTTTCCACTCATCATCCGTTTGAAAAGTCACTAAACCTAAAAAAACATCCCCTCCTAAGTAAAGGAAGGGATGTTACGGTTATTTTATCGTTTAGGGCGAGAAGACACCTTCCTCAAACATTCGTTAGAATGTTAGGTGGGGGGTAGTTCAACGATATTTAAGCGCCTTGTACATTTAAAATAATACTCAGTGTCACGAGCACAATGTAACTGATGACACCTATTAACCACAAAGATCGCAAGTACAATTTAGTTAAACGCTTGATTAACACATCGCCGACTAACTTCCATTGCGTCACTAAAAAGATCATAAACAACGTTAATAAACCAATTAAGACGAGCCAGCTGTATGAGAAATCAAACATATGATTTAAAATAACCATATTAGCTAAGATAAAGACAAGGCTAGATACTTCTACGCTCAGATGAAAGGCACGCTTTTTATGCCGATACATCCATTTAAATATGTAATAAAATACAATCATAAAGACGGGTGGGAACGTAATAAATATAGCTGCTATATTGGATATAAATGCCGTCATTTACAACCATCCTCTCTATTTATAATCACCGCTTCACCGGCGGTTGACATCATTTCCGTTTGTTACTCCGAAACAGGTCGTTAACGGCTGACTAACGGTTTTGATCACCTATTCATTACGGAAAGTCTTTTATTGATACTTGTATGTCATACTTTCAAAAAGCTTCATTCATTATCTTTGTCGTTTGCAAGTCCTGGAGATGCTGAAGTATGAGCGGTTTTAATCGCCCGCGTATACAACATCACGCTATTATTTTCACTAAGAAAAGAGGCAAATAAGTGGCCAATCACTCTTGAATCGATGAGTGTTATCTCCATCTTTAGACACCTCACTTTCGTCATATGTCGACATTACCAATATAGCTTACACCTATCTATCCGTCAAAGACTTTTTCATACACTCTCACTAAATCGGTGCAAGCTAACTGATTTCTTACTGAAGTAACCTTCCTATACAAACTAAGGACATTTGAGGGGAATTAAAGAGCCTAGACTTTGGTTCGTTCAATCTTTTTTTAGAAACACAAATAAAAAATACTAGCCCGTGGGCTAGTATTTTGAATGTAGTTATTATGCTTCAACTACTTGCTTACCATCGTAATGTCCACATGCGCGACAAACATGGTGAGGTTTTGTAAGCTCACCACAATTTGAGCAAGCTACCATACCTGGTACATGTAATTTTTTATGTGTACGACGTTGATTCTTCACTTTCTTAGAAGTTCTTCTTTTTGGTACTGCCATGTCTTACACCTCCTTCACTTCCGAAACGAAAACCTTTATAAATAAGGCTATGACATTATCTTGCCTATGCCCTTATTGATTTTCATTTTTATCATCAGTTAATAATGATTGTAGTTTGGATAAGCGCGGATCGATTTTCTCTTCCTGCTTATCTTCATCAACAACAGCCCAACCATCACCTGCTGTTAATGCATGTTTCTCGATAGTCTCCTCATCCGCATAAACACGGAAAGGAATCTCCAATAATACATTTTCCTTTATAAAAGGTGTTAAGTCAAGTAATTCTCCTTTAATCGGATGAATTTCTGACTCATCTTCTTCGGTATAGAATGGATCAATAGAAAATACTTCAATTGTGTCAATGTCAAAAGGATACGGCACATCCGCAAGTGACCTTGCACATGGGAGAACCATCACACCTTTGATATGAAGATTAACGGTAATTGTTTTATTTTGAACTGATGCCTCACCTGATACCTCAACGGATCCAATCTGTCTGATATCATTGTCAAATGATTCGAGTTCAGAAAGGTCTGTTTCTCCTTCAAACGTATATGGCGCTTGTTGAAGGATTTTTTGAATCGATATTTTCATATTAATCACCTCAGAAAGCACAAGCTTTATTTTAAAAGCAAATGCGGTATTTGTCAATATTTTTTCTTTACACCCGACATCTTTTTTGAAAAATGGTTGAAAGAGTCCGCAAAGATTGTGATACAATACCGTTAAAGAAAGGGGTTTTTTTATGCATGTGCTTGGGTTAATTGTTGAATATAATCCATTTCATAACGGTCATCTCTATCATATCGAACAAGCCCGTAAGAAGTCAAACGCTGATGTTGTGATTACGGTGATGAGCGGACAATTTTTACAACGCGGTGAACCCGCGATCATTGATAAATTTGCACGTGCTGAAATGGCCATCGTCCACGGCAGTGATTTGGTGATTGAATTACCAACGATCTTTGCTATTCAGCACCGCGATCTTTTTTGTTACAGTGCGGTTAGTATACTCAATCAACTCGGGGTTGATACAATTATTTTCGGTTCGGAATCTGGTGACATCACGCCGTTTAATGAGCTGGTGACGAGAGAAAAGAACATCATACCTTATTAGATCAAACAATTCAACAGCGATTAAAACAGGGCGAAAGTTATCCTGCCGCCTATTCAACAGCGATTAAGACAATCGGAATTGATACACTTAATGATCACTTACCAAATAATAGTTTAGGGATTGGCTATGTCCGTGCCGTTGCTGAAATTAATCCACGTATCACGATCGATACAATTAAACGGCAACAAGCTGGTTATCACACCACTCACCTTTCTTCACCGATTGCGAGCGCAACAAGTATTAGACAGGTCATTAAAGCAAAGAAAACGATCCAGCACGTATCCGAACTGAAATCCGTCATGCCTGATAAGGCTTACCAGCTAATAGAGCAGCATGAAGACGACTTTCATGATTTAAATGATTATTATCCCTTAATGCAATATAAGCTCTTAACGACAACCCCAGTCGCTTTAAAACAGATCCATGGTATGGTTGAAGGAATTGAGCATCGTTTAATCGCTGCCGCCAAAAAAGCGACGACTGCGAGTGACTTTATTGACTTAGTTAAAACAAAACGGTACACAACGACCCGGATTCAGCGCTTACTGATTCATCTCTTACTGAATCTTGATCAGGAAACCGTTGCAACAGCGATTCATCAGCTACAAAACCTACCGGCTGTAAGAAGTCTCGGTCAATCCACAATAGGTGAGCGATATATCAAAGTCATAAAAAAAGAACGCCCTATGACGATTCTAACAAAAGTCACCAAAAACTTACCAGACTATCTCGCCATTGACATGCGTGCTTCTTTGGTCTATCACTTATTTGATCATACAAAAACAAAGCGGGAATACTTGCCACCGTTTAGACACGAAAGAGCCTCGAGATAACCTCAGGCTCTTTCATTTTGTTGATGCGTCTTATGTCATTGAACAGTGATTATATGTTACGACCGATTCAATCTCACGACATATTGTTTAAATAATCTAATGCGTCACTTACAGTATCAACAGGAACAATAACCATATCACTACCAATGGCTTCTGCCGTTTGTTTGGCTACTTGATAATTTGAATCTGATCGGCCATTTTCATTTGGCGCAAAGAATATGGCACAGCCTTCTTCATCTGCCGCGACGACCTTTTTATCTACTCCGCCAATGCGGCCGACATTTCCGTCATAATCTACTTCACCTGTACCCGCGATTTTTCTCCCCTGGGTCAAATCACCCTCGGTTAACTGATCGTACAACTCTAGTGCGAGCACTAAACCAGCACTAGGTCCACCAATATCCCCACTAAAGAATTCTACTTCTCTAGACAGAGATACTTCTCTATTTGTCACTAATTGAATCCCGATCCCATAATCATCTGGTTGATCTGGAAAAGGCACTAACTCAATGGACACATCAAAAGTCTCCTCTTCTCTTTTGACGGTAAAGGTTAATACTTCACCGATATTGTAACCATCCACTATCATAATTAAGTGATCGGCATCTTTAATTTTTTCACCATTGACTTCTAAGATTTTATCGCCCATCTCTAAAACATCAGCCGCAGGCATCTTGTCTAAAACATTAACAACATAGACACCTTCATAGTTAATCGTATAATCAACACCGGCTAAATCAAAGGCAACAAGCGTCGCTGCTTGTTGCGAGTTTTCCATTACTAATAATTGTTCTTTCATATAATTTTCACGGTCATAACCTTCCGGAAAAACATCTTCTAAGTCATACACCTCTTGATAATCACTAAATTGCGACAATAATAACTGAATCGGGGTGGCTTGTCCTCCTCTTACGGTCACTAAATGAAAATCTCCCGTGTCACTTTGGGTATCTCGATCACTTACCGCAACAACTTCATTCAAAGGGTCTGCCGTGCCTGGTCGATAAATATAATAAGGTAACGGAAGAAAAGTGCCTACTAACATGAGGACAATCAAAACAATTGTCAATCCATAACGTTTTATCATTTATATCACTCTTTTCTCTGTTTCTATTTCTACTATAGCTATTTCACTTCAGTTCTTCAACTCATATACATTAGGGGGATAATGATGATGTATCGATGGTTTAAACGTCTCGCGCTTCTTTCTTATTTACTGTTACTGCTGTTATTTATGCGTTACTCAACAATCATCGTTTATGAGATCCGCACGGTTATCTATCTTTTTATCGATCAATTACTTCCGATTTTCATTCCGTTTCTTATTCTCCTTCACTTGATTCTTATGAACCCAGAAAAAACATGGTTCATACGTTGGTTGTATCCCTCATTTAAGAAAACGCTCCACTTAAACCAATTTGGCACACTCACGACATGTCTGAGTTTAATTTCAAGTTTTCCTTTAGGGGCTGTTATGGTGAAACAAGGCTATTTAGAAGGCCGTTTAAATAAAGCGCAAGCTCACCATTTACTCATGTTCACGAATCAAGCGAGTCCTATTTTCATTTCCACAATCGTCGTGACCTATCTCTTCCCAATAAGACGAATGGGAATGGCACTGATTGTTATTCAGTGGTTAACAAATTTATCAATCGCTTATGTGACTCACTTTTATTATCAATCTAAGGCTTCGTCTACAGTCATGGCACCTTCGTTAATAGATAACCCTCTACCTACCGCCAACAATAACGATATCATCATAAAAACAGCCAAGACGCTATTCACGATTCTAAGCATGATGGTTATGGCACGCTTTCTCAATGTTCTTTTATCGTCGCTGTATTTATTTGATTTTTCATCAATATGTCTATCCAAGCTATGGCCATGGTCAGTTGATTTATCTAATATCAATCTTATTCTACAGGCAACCATTGAACTGACACAAGGCATTGACCTGCTTCGGTTGACGTCATTTAATTCTACCACCTTATTTTTAGTCACGAATGCGTTAATCAATTTTCACGGCTTAAGTATACATATGCAAGTATATGGATTGATCAAATCAACCGATCTTTCGTTTACACCTTATCTGTTAAGTCGTATGGCAGCTCTCGGGATTAGTCTCACATATAGCTATCTATATGTATTCCTTTATCAACCATTTAGAAATACAGACATCATCCCAATTTTTTATGAAATGCAAAAAGAACCAAGTCCGTTATTCACTATAGCGGGGCTTAGTTCCTTCTACTTTGTTTTATGTCTGATTGTTACTTTACGGTCATCTTATATATCAACATATGACAAGTAGCACGTGAGATTTTGCTTTATTTAAACTTTTGCTTTAGCGCCGCTTCTACACAAGCAGGGACTAAATCAGCGACATTCGCATCGTATTTGGCTACTTCCTTTACCATACTAGAACTTAAGAATGAATATTTATTGTTAGACATAATGAAAAATGTTTCAACATCCTTATTTAATTTACGGTTCATCGACGTAATTTGCAATTCATATTCAAAGTCACTGACCGCTCGTAAACCACGAACGACCGCACACGCCTTTTTCTCACGCGCGTAATCCATTAATAAGCCCCCATGTGAGTCAATGGATACATTGTCTAAATGGGTGACGGATTGTCTTAGTAAGTCCATCCTCTCAGCTGTATTAAATAAAGGGGTCTTAGCTTCATTATGAAATACCGCCACAATCACATGATCAAACACTTTGCTTGCGCGTTCAATAATATCGAGATGACCATAAGTCACCGGGTCAAAACTCCCTGGGCAAATTGCTAATTTAGTCATTCGTTACTTCCTTTCTTTTATACAACGTAATGGCTGTGATGCCGCCATATTTTTCACTACGTTCTTGAATAAAACCATTGATCTCATCAGGTAATGTTAAGTGTGTATCATGTTCTAACACAAGCAAGGTCTGTTCATGAGTGAGGTTCAGTTCGGCCATCTGTTTCAATAGTTTTTGATAGAAACCTTTTTGATATGGTGGATCTAGAAAGATATAATCAAACTGAACCTCGCGCTTACTCAACGCTTTTAACGCACGAAAGGCATCATTACGATAGACTTCCGCTTTTGACACTAGACGGAGTGTGTCCAAATTTTTATGTATCGTTTCGATGGCCTGTTTTTGTTGGTCTACGAAAACAACGTGATCCATCCCTCGACTCAGCGACTCAATCCCTAAATTACCACTACCTGCAAATAAATCCAATGCCTGTCCTCCCTCAAAGAAAGGACCGATCCGATTGAATAGTGATTCTTTAACTTTATCTGACGTTGGACGTGTTTCTTTACCTGGTACGGCTTGTAAACGTCGTCCTTTATGTTCACCCGCAATAACACGCATGCGTCTCACCCCCCTGAAAAATTACAAGAAAAACACCTGCAGAAAAACCTGCAGGTAACACTTATATTCCCATCTCATACTCATATTCTTTTGTTTTTTGCGCGTTTTTACTTTCATAAGTCGTACGAATAAACGGCTTATAAGACACGTCAACTTTTGATACAAACGGTAAGCGCTCAAGCTTTACTACCTTTTCTTCAACGTCCGTTTGATCAACATATATGACCGCATAACGTAATTTTCTTGATACACTAATCAAATGACCGTAACGTTTCAATTGTTTAATGTTTTTCATATGTTGAAACCAGACAATCAATGCTTGTCGTTCAGTTCTTATCATGTTTATCCCACCTAATTATGCACTACAGCCACAGCCGCCACCTGTACTACATCCTTTACTATGCTCAGTGAATAATGCGCCATCTTTTTCAACAACGATATCTGTGCTAATACTAAAGGCTAAAGTTTCAGCGATTTGGTCTAGTAATGCTTGTAATTTCCGTTCAGCCACTTTAAATGTCGCGACTGATTCATTTAAATCGACTTCACGTTTTAATAGACGTGTATCTTTTAAGACGCGGCTATAATCCGGATGATAACGTCCAAAACGTTCAACATCCTCATAGTCTTGCTTTTTTTGTTCAAACTGCCTAATTAAACGTTGTGCTTCTTTATCTTCCTTAAGTGCTTGTCTTCTATTATTAAACTCATAAAATGTTTCTGAGTGTTTAATCATTGAGACGATACGGTCGGCATCATCTAAAAGTTCTATTGTCTCAGTTGTTAGTATCATGCTAAAACACCTCCACCCTTTTACTATATCAGTAAAACCCAAAATTGAAAAGGCATACGAAAAAAACGCTATTGAAATCTATCGTAAAGCAATTTACTGTTTAACATCTGTATTTTTGCGCTATAATGATAAGAAAGAACGATTGAAACTATTCATCCGACTGTCCTAAATAAAATAATGGTTAAAAGTTAAGGGTAACACTATTCAAACGACAGTTGTCGTGGTATATTTCAATCAGAAGGTTTTTAGAGAGATTACGGAGGGAAATGAGTTGACCACACTTTTATCAAAGCGCCAATGGGCCTACATATTTATTGGAGTCTTACTCCTATTATTTGCGATTTATATTATGCCAGTATCTTTACCGCTAATTTTAGCTTTTATTACGGCTCTTTCATTAAATCCACTCGTTAAGTTAGTGGAACGTCGTTTTCAGTTGAACCGAAAAATAAGTACCATCATCATCTATTTAACGTTTCTTATTCTATTCGTCGTGCTCGGGACTTACGTGATTACTGTTATTGTTACCCAGTTAATTTCACTCGTTGAAAACGCACCCGAATATATTTTACAAATCAACAACTTGTTGCTTGATTGGAGCGGTGATTTAGAGAATGTCATGGCTGATTTACCGAATGAATTCGTTAAAGAGGTCAATAACAGCATTCAAAGCTCGGTTCAATCTGGTACTGAGCTGTTACGTGACGTCTTACGTGTTGATCGCTTAGCGGCGATTGTGGCGGCTGTCCCTAACTACATCGTTAGTTTTATCGTTTACTTAATTGCGCTCTTTTTGTTTATGCTGGAATTACCAGCACTAAAAGCAAAGTTCTATTTACTCTTTTCAGAGGAAACAGCGGATCGGATTCAATTTATGAATAAACGCCTTAAAAGTGTACTTGTCGGCTTTTTAAAGGCACAATTTCTCGTCAGTCTCGTTATTTTAGTCGTTTCGCTCATTGCGCTTTTCATCATCATTCCAGAGTATGCGATTATTATGGCCACAATTATTTGGATTGTTGATTTAATTCCTATTATAGGTTCAATTGCTATTCTTGCACCATGGTCTATTTATATGTTTTTTGCCGGGAATGCCCTAATGGGCACTCAACTGGCCATTCTTGCTGTTATACTACTGGCGATTAGACGGACGGTTGAACCAAAGGTCATGGGACAACATATCGGGTTATCTCCTCTTGCAACATTGATTGCGATGTATATTGGATTAAAGCTACTCGGTTTATTAGGCTTTATTCTAGGACCGCTCGTTGTCATTGCCTTCACCTCCGCAAAAGAAGCAGGTTTCATTAAACTTAACATCAAACTTTAATAAGTAGCTGTGAATAGCAAAAACACGGTTTTAATCGAATGGATTAAAACCGTGTTTTTTAATAACCTGCTTGCGCCTTCTCGTGAAGGATATTTAACTGTTTCTCTAAATTATCTAATAACGCTTTGCCTTCGTCTTCGTCAATTAAATGAAGGCGTACCGCAAAGTCAATTTCTCGTGACAAACCAAACATTTGCGTATCTAACACTTCTTCATATAAAGGACACTGTGGCATCGTTAAGTTATCCATTTGCACTTGAATAAGTTTTAGGATTTTATCTGCATCTGCCTTTAATACGGCATAAGCTTTACTCTGATCTGTTTGAACTACTTTTTCAACCATGTCTATCCCTCCACAATCAATCCTTCTTTAAACAATATTAAAGGTAACACGGTAAAAAAGCAAGTATATTTCAGACTGGAACAATCGATACAACAAAAAAGCTTGCCTTTAGCACTTTAGTAAAGACAAGCTTTCTTACTGCTTTTTTTTAAGATTTTTTAAAGGCGCACGTGATCTACTCTTCCCATTCCTTTTTAACGACGCGATGATTTTTCTTGTATTTTCTACTACCCGCCACACGATTATAATAATCCACACCAAAAGATGAACCTTCGCTGATCATATCAGCATTGTCGATATTTTCATCATATCCACCGGCAGAGTCTAACGGAAAATCATCATGACGTTTTAATTTTAGTGACATTAACATATCATCTTTCATCCGACTAAGTTTTCTACGTGTCTTTTTATCTTTTAATACATGATAAAGAGCCGTTGCTCCAGCAGCAGCTCCCGCTGCAACCGTACCGGCTACCACAGCCGCTTTCTTTTTCTTTCTCATTTCACTCACCTCATCATTTTTTGTTTTACCTATATATCTTTTCCCAACTCTCGCAAGTTTAAAACTAGTCGAATGGTTCCAAGAAGGATTTATTTGTGATAAACTAGTAAAATAAACACTTATCTTTAAATGTTGGAGGAAACGATATGGATGTCATGTGTCCGATTTGTGATACGGTTGAATCAATTAACAACGATTCACCACTTGCCAAAAAATTAAGAAATAGACGTAAACACCTATATTTATGCCAGACGTGTCATGATCGTATTGAAAAAAATACGCTAAAACGACAGGCAACGGGTCGGTTCAATTTATATGAAGAAAAAAAAGAAGAGGATCCTTATCTTAGCTAAGGGCCTCTTCTTTTTCTATTGTGTCATTTTAATTCAATATAATGAGTGAGCGTTCTGTCTACTACATCTTTATGACCAGCGACCAATGGTTCTTGCGTAAGGAATGTTAAGTCTCGTCCATTGGCGTGTTTTATCACACCACCAACTTCCTTTAAGATAACCGCACCAGCGGCAAAATCCCAAGGATGAAGCGTAAAAGATACATACCCATCTGCTATCCCTTCAGCTAAATAACAAAATTCTAAAGCAGCAGAACCATATGTCCTTACACCTCTTACTGTTTTGACTAATTCTCGAATTTTTTTATCATCGACGATATTATTTTCTGTTGTCCAAAGGGTATTAAACAAATAAATCGACTCTGTTAAGTTTTTCTTCTCATCGAGCGATTGTAATCGCTCATCATTTTTATACGCACCTTCATCATTTTTAGCTGCATATAATACATCACCCATAACATCGTAAATAAAGCCTATTTCCCCGATGTGGTCATGGAATACCGCTACAGATATCGCGAAATGACGCTTCTGATGAATGAAGTTCATCGTTCCGTCAATGGGATCAATGATCCACGTCGTCCCGCTAAGCGTTTTGACATCATCACCAAACCCTTCCTCTGACAAAATTTGATGATCCGGATATTCCGTTCGGATTTTTTCAGCGAAAAACCGTTCGACCTTCTTATCCATTTCTGTCACCAGATCATTCGGATTTGTTTTGGTATCGATTTGGCGTGGTTGGTCAATTTCTGTTCGAATAACTTGTCCAATGTCTTTGATCCATGTTTTTGCGGTGTTGAATACTGATTCCTTTTGAAATGCCATGATTGTCCCTCTTTCCTTTTTTATCCATGTCTTCATTATTTCTGTCACATACTGCCCCTATCATATCAAACATTTGCATCATATGCACTTGATTGCCCCCCTTCTCTTATTATGTTAAACTGAAGACAAAATATAATGAAGGGACTGATTTTTTTATCATGACATCCACCACTTTTACTCAGGAAGACTTTGAGATTTTCACCATAGACGGTTTAACACCTCGTATGGATGCGTTAAAAAATAGCTTACAACCTAAACTAAGAACCATTGGCGATCGGATTAAAAATCAGCTCCAAGAACATTTAGATACACCCCTTTACTTACATGTCGCCAAGCACCAACGACGAACGGTCAATCCTCCGATTGATAGCTGGTTTGCGCTTAGCACAAACAAACGAGGATATAAAAAACATCCGCATTTTGAAGTCGGATTATTTAACGACCGGCTGTTTATATATTTTGCACTGATGCATAATGTCCCAGACAAAGCTAAATTGGCTCAGCACCTCATTGATTATCAATCTGTATTCGATGCGTTAGATTCTTCTTATGTGTATGCCCTTGATCATTACGACAAAGAAGCATATTCTCTAGACACTCTAAACAATCAAGCGCTTGCCTACTTCCGCAAGACAAAGAAAGCTGATTTTTTAATTGGAAAACAGCTCACAAAACAAGAGACGATCCGTATGACAAGCAGTGACTTTGATCGATTTGTGTTGGATACATTTACAGCTTTGTTGCCACTCTACTTCGAAACAACACTGGCTCAAATGAAGTAACGAAAAAATGACAGCCCGCTTATTAGCGAACCGTCATTTTTATTTTTCGGTCAGGTTGGTCTTTGACTTGTTTCATCGTTTGATACAACGAGTAACCGGTGTCTTGTTCAAATGTTCGACCGAGTCGTTTTTCTTCACCAATAGAAGGCACGACTGTTTTAAAAGCCCGGTATTTTTCCATTAACTTTTTAGCCTCTACCGGTTGATGGTATGCCTTCTCTACTAAGTCTAGAAACTCAACGACAGCACGATTTCTTCTGTGGTCCAATCTGCGTCAATCGGGAATTGAAAATTCATTTTTTCACCTCATAATTTGCTAGCTATTTCAGCTAAACTTTGCTATAATTCTTTTGTTTTACACTTAGTCTATTTTATTAAAGGAGCGCAATAAATGCAAGCACATAACCGTACCCCTCTTTTTGACGGGTTACTCAAACATATAAATAATCATCCGGTTCCTTTCCATATTCCTGGCCATAAAAACGGTCAAGGCATGGAACCTACTTTTAGAGATTTCATTGGTAAAAATGCGCTTTCGATTGACTTAATTAATATTAGTCCACTCGATGACTTACATCATCCAAGCGGGATGATTAAAGAGGCTGAGGCACTTGCAGCAGATGCTTTCGGGCAGATTATACCTTTTTCTCTGTCCAAGGGACAAGTAGCCCCATTATGGCGATGGTCATGAGCGTATGTAAACCAGGGGATAAAATCATTGTTCCGCGGAATATTCACAAATCTGTAACATCAGCCCTTATTTTTTCTGGAGCGATCCCGATCTTTGTCCATCCGGAACTCGACACACGCCTCGGTATTGCACACGGTATCACACCCTTATCGGTTGAACATGCCATTCAACAGCATCCAGATGCTAAAGCCGTCTTTGTGATTAACCCGACCTATTACGGTGTGGCAGCTGATTTAAAGCGCATTGTCGATATTAGTCACCAATACAATATTCCTGTGCTTGTCGATGAAGCTCACGGCGTACACATTCATTTCCATGATCAATTACCTGTGTCAGCAATGGCAGCTGGTGCTGACTTAGCCGCAACGAGCGTCCATAAATTAGGTGGGTCAATGACACAAAGCTCTGTTTTAAATATGCAAGGTGATCTCGTTAAAAAAGAACATGTGCAGTCCATTTTATCGATGCTAACGACGACGTCAACGTCTTATATCTTGCTGGCCTCACTTGATGCCGCAAGAATGTATTTAAAAACAAAAGGCCATAAATTAATTGAGAACACCCTCACACTTGCTGAGTCACTAAGACAACAGATTAATCAACTTGATTATTTAGCTTGCCCTGGTGATGATTTACTAGGTACGAATGCCACGTACAGTTATGATCCAACGAAAATACTCATTTCAGTTAAACAGTTAGGTTTAACCGGTTATGACGTAGAGAAATGGCTACGAGAACATTATCAAATTGAAGTAGAACTATCTGATATGTACAATATTCTTTGCATTATTACCCCAGGTGATAATAAAGACACGATTCAATACTTATTTACTGCTTTAAGAGCGCTTGTAGAAACCTATCAAACACAAGCCTACGAGAAGAAAGTACACGTCAGTGCGCCACCGATTCCTGTTTTACAAATGTCGCCACGCGAAGCTTTTTATAGTGACACGGAAGTTATTCCATTAAAAGAAGCAAGTGGTCGGGTGAGTGCAGAATCCATCATGGTCTACCCTCCTGGTATTCCTATCTTCATTCCAGGAGAAATCATTAGCGATGAAAGTTTACGTTATATTGAAGCAAATGTCGCTGCAGGTCTTCCTGTTCAAGGTTTAGAGGATGAATCACTGAAAACCATTCATGTCATTAAAGAGATGCAAGCGATTCGTTAATCTATTTAAGAACATATAAAGAACCATCCGTTTGTGAAATATCAACATACAGATGGTTCTTTTCTATAAATTAGATATCGTCGCCAACACCTTTAATCGCTTGAGGGTCTACAAATGTATATCCTTTTTCTCTTAAGCCTGTGACAATCGTTTCTAGAGCATTTTTCGTCCATTCTCGGTCGTGCATGAGAAGATTAGCACCGTCATTTAAAAACTCGGTATTCACCATAATATCCGCTAACGCTTCAGAATCTTGGTATTGTTTTTCCCAGTCATATCCATACGTCCAGTTCATCACAACCATATTTTCTTCTTCAGCAATCGCTAAAGAATTCTCGGTATTTGCTCCAAATGGCGCACGGAAAAACGTCGGTCGTTCACCAATAATTTCTTCTACTTTATCATTGAGTGAGACTAACTGTTCCCGTTGTTCTTCCACAGGAATATCTTTTAAATTTGGGTGATTGTATGTATGGTTACCAATCGAAAAGCCTAGCTCATGAATTTCTTTAAGGTTCTCATGCTTTTCTTCTGTTTCTAAAAAGTGACCATTCACAAAGAAAATAGCTGGTACGTCGAGTTCCTTTAAAATATGGCCATTTCAACCGCATGTTGGTCTGGTGCATCATCGATTGTTAATAAAGCAACTTTTGACTCTCCCTCATCACTAATAGGTTCAACCCGCCAATTACCTTGATTGATTTGATAACTTACTTCTACTGTTTCTTCTACTTCATTTGTCTCATTTTCTTCCACATCGTCACCTGCTTCTGATTGATCGTCATCAGATAAGTCTTCTTCCGGTGTTGTGTCATCAGCTGTTTCATCTGATTGTGTTACATCTTCTGTTTCGTCTTGTTGTGGATTCTCTTGACTCGTTTCTTCGTCTTGACAAGCTGTTAACATTATCAATCCTAACACGAGAAAAAGACTCCATATGTGTCTTTTTTTCAAAATAACGCCTCCTTACCTTCCATTATAAAACAGATTGATAAAAAAAACACCAAAATGATCAAATCATTTTGGTGTTTTAATGTAAATAAGCTAACGAATTACTTCACAACGTGATTGGTGTCCCCATAATAACTTCCGCTGCTTCCATTGTAATCTCACCTAGTGTTGGATGAGCATGAATAGTAAGCGCTAAGTCTTCCGCTGTCATACCAGATTCAATCGCAAGACCTAATTCAGAAATCATGTCACTTGCGTTTGTACCAGCAATTTGAGCGCCAATCACTAAACCATCTTCTTCACGTGTAACAAGACGCACAAATCCGTCACCACTACCTAAAGAAAGCGCACGGCCATTTGCTGCAAACGGGAACTTAGCTGACTTAACATTGTACCCTTGTTCTTTTGCTTCTTTTTCAGTAAAACCAACTGTCGCAAGTTCCGGATCTGAGAAGACAACGGCAGGAATACCGCGGTAATCAATTTCAGATTTGTGTCCAGCAATAGCTTCAGCCGCAATTTTTCCTTCATAAGAGGCTTTATGAGCAAGTGGTGGTCCTTCAACAATGTCACCAATCGCATAGATATTGTCAATGTTTGTCCGACATTGCTTGTCAATTTTCACGACGCCACGGTCAGTCATGTCAATACCCATTTCCTCTAAGCCGATTTCACGCGTGTTAGGATAACGCCCAACCGTTACAAGAACGTAATCCGCTTCGATCGTTTCTTCTTTACCATTTGCTTCATACGTTACTTTGACACTGTCTTCTGTTTCTTCAGAAGCTTTTGCCATCGCATTTGTCACAACTTTAACATTTTTCTTCTTCAAACGTTTCTTAACAATGGCAGACATATCTTTTTCAAATCCACCTAAAATATCGTCCATACCTTCTAAGATCGTTACTTCTGTACCGAAGTTAGCATAAGCTGTACCAAGTTCCGTACCAACGTAACCACCACCAATAACGACTAAACGGTTAGGAATTTCATTTAAGTTTAAGGCGCCTGTTGAGTCTAAAATACGTTTAGAGTATTTAAATGATGGGATTTCGATTGGTGTTGATCCTGTTGCAATAATGCAGTTGTTGAAAATATACGTTTGTGAGCTTGTTTCATCCATGACACGTACAGTGTTTTGATCGACGAAGTACACTTCACCTTTAACGATATCTACTTTATTTCCTTTAAGTAACCCTTCAACACCCGATGTTAATTTATTAACGACGGATGCTTTCCAGTTTTGAACTTTAGAAAAATCAACTTTAACATTTTCAGAAGTAATACCCATATCATCAGATCCATGTGCTTCTTCATAACGGTGACCCGCTTGAATTAACGCTTTAGAAGGAATACACCCAACGTTAAGACATACACCACCAAGAGCACCTTTATCTACGATTGTTACTTTTTGACCTGTTTGTGCAGCGCGGATGGCAGCTACATAGCCACCAGGTCCCGCACCGACAACAAGCGTATCTATTTCAATTGGAAAATCTCCTACTACCATATCAGATTACGCCTCCATCATGATTAATTGTGGATCGTTTAATAAACGTTTCACTTGATTTAATGCAAATTGAGCAGTCGCACCGTCAACAATGCGGTGGTCAAAGCTTAATGAGAGTGCTAATACTGGCGCAACAACAATTTCGCCATCTTTAACAACAGCTTTTTCTTGGATGCGACCAATACCTAAAATAGCTACTTCAGGATAGTTAATGACCGGTGTGAACCATTGTCCACCAGCTGAGCCGATATTTGTGATTGTGCATCCTGCACCTTTCATTTCATCAGCCGCTAACTTACCATCTTGAGCTTTTTTCGCTAATTCATTAATATCTTTAGAAATTTCAAAGATAGATTTTGTATCAGCATTTTTAACGACCGGTACAAGTAGACCTTTATCAGTATCTGCTGCGATACCAATATTGTAGTAATGCTTGTAGACGATTTCGTCAGTGTTTTCATCAATTTCAGCATTTAATACTGGAAATTGTTTTAATGCAGAAACAAGTGCTTTTACAACGTATGGTAAGTACGTTAACTTGATGTCTTTCTCTTGTGCCACAGGTTTAAATTTCTTACGGTGGTTAACAAGTTCTGTTACATCTATCTCATCATGTAGTGTTACGTGAGGTGCTTTGTGTTTAGAGTTAACCATTGCGTTAGCGATGGCTTTACGGATACCAGACATTTTCTCGCGTGTTTCTGGTAAGTCGCCCGTTGAAGCCGCTGCAGGTTGAGCTTTAGATGCTGATTTTGTTTCAGCTTTTGCTTCTGATTTCGCTTCAGTTGCCACTTCTTTAGCTGGTTCTGTCGCAGGCGCTTGATCACCACTTAAGTAAGCTTCAACATCAGATTTAACGACACGGCCATTTTTACCTGAACCTTGTACTTGTGTAATATCGACATCGTTATCACGAGCAAATTTACGAACAGATGGCATCGCAATTACTGTACCGCCAGCGATTGGTACTTTCTTCTCTGATTTCACTTCTTCTTTTGGTGCTTCTTGTTTTGGTGCTTCCTCAGTAGCTTCAGCTTCATGTCCTTCAGCAAAGATTGACACAAGTGTTTCACCGACAGTCGCAACCACACCTTCACCGACATGTACTTCTTTTACTGTACCAGTTACGGGTGATGGGATTTCTACGACTGATTTATCGTTTTGTACTTCACATAGGACATCATCTTCATTGATTTCATCGCCAGCTTTAACAAACCACTTAACGATTTCACCTTCATGGATACCTTCACCGATATCAGGTAATTTGAATTCGAAGACACCTTGTCCACTATTACTTTCAGTTGATTCACTTGCTTCTGACGCTGTATCATCAGAACCTTGATCTTCATAACCTTCTGCATCGATTGATACAAGTGTTTCACCAACAGTTGCGACCACACCTTCACCGACATGTACTTCTTTTACCGTACCACTTACGGGTGATGGGATTTCTACAACTGATTTATCGTTTTGCACTTCACAGAGTACATCATCTTCATTAATTTCGTCGCCGGCTTTAACAAACCATTTGACAATCTCGCCTTCATGGATACCTTCACCGATATCCGGCAATTTAAATTCAAAAGCCATTATAGCTAACCTCCTTGGTTAATTCATCCGTTCGAATATATTAGTAATTCATTGCTTCGTTTGCTTTATTCACAATATCTTTATGATTTGGTAACCATACTTCTTCCGCTTGAGGGAAAGAATATACCGTATCTGGTGCTGTTACACGAAGAACCGGTGCTTCTAAATGTAAAATAGCACGTTCTTGGATCTCAGCTACGATTTGTGAAGCGATACCTGCCACACGTTGTGCTTCTTGAACAACAACCGCACGACCAGTTTTCTTCACAGATTCAACAATTGTTTCAACATCAAGTGGCGCAATAGTGCGTAAGTCAATAACTTCTGCACTTACACCATTTTTCTCTAATTCTTCAGCCGCTTTCATTGACGCTTGAACCATTGCACCATAAGCGATTAAAGTGATATCTGTACCTTCACGTTTGACATTCGCTTTACCTAATTCGATTGTGTACTCTTCTTCAGGTACCTCATCACGGAATGAACGGTAAAGTTTCATGTGCTCTAAGTAGATCACAGGATCGTTATCACGAATTGCTGAAATAAGTAACCCTTTAGCATCATATGGATTTGAAGGGATAACCACTTTAAGACCTGGTTGTTGCGCCATTAAACCTTCTAAAGAATCCGCGTGCATTTCAGGTGTGTGCACCCCACCACCAAATGGTGAGCGTAATGTGATTGGCATGTTGACCGTGTTACCTGAACGGTAACGCATACGCGCCATTTGACCACTAATTGAATCCATTACTTCATACACGAAGCCGAAGAATTGGATTTCTGGTACAGGGCGGAAGCCTTGTGTCGCAAGACCAATCGCTAAACCACCAATACCTGACTCAGCAAGTGGTGTATCGAATACACGATCTTCGCCAAATTCATCTTGAAGACCTTCAGTTGCACGGAATACCCCGCCGTTTTTACCAACGTCTTCACCGAAAAGTACAACGTTCTCGTCGTTTTTAAGTTCTACACGTAATGCATCAGTAATTGCTTGGATCATTGTCATTTGAGCCATAATCTACTTCGACTCCTTTGCTTTATATTCTTCCATTTGTTCTTGTAAGTTTTGTGGAAGTGTTTCATACATATTGCCAATTAAGTCTGTTACTTTTTGTTTTGGAACACCGTCAGCTTCTTTAATGGCTGCTTTAATTTCTTCTTTAGCCCGTTCGATTACTTCGTTTTCTTCTTCTTCAGACCAAATACCTTTGTCTTCTAAGAATTTACGGAAACGAACAAGCGGATCTTTTTGTTCCCATTCGCTATCTAAATCTTTCGTACGGTAACGTGTTGGGTCATCCCCTGCCATCGTGTGTGGACCGTAACGATACGTTAATGTTTCAATAAGTGTTGGGCCTTCGCCGTTAATTGCACGTTCACGCGCTTCTTTTGTTGCTACATAAACAGCTAAAACATCCATACCATCAACTTGGATACCTTCAATACCCGCAGCGACAGCTTTTTGTGCTAATGTTTCTGCCTTTGTTTGCTTTTCAACAGGTGTTGAAATAGCGAAACGGTTATTTTGAGCGATAAAAATCGCAGGCGCATCAAAAGCACCAGCAAAGTTCATGCCTTCATAGAAGTCACCTTGAGATGTACCACCATCACCCGTATAAGTCACAGCGACACGTTTTTCTCCGCGCTTCTTCATACCAAGTGCCACACCCGCTGTTTGTACGTACTGAGCACCGATAATAATTTGTGGTACCATAGCATGTACACCTTCAGGCATTTGACCACCCGCAAAGTGTCCACGTGACCATAAGAAAGCTTTATAAAGAGGTAGACCGTGCCAAATTAATTGAGGCACATCACGATAACCTGGCAATAAGTAATCATCTTTCTCTAAAGCGAAATGTGAACCAAGTTGAGAAGCTTCTTGGCCGGCTGTTGGTGCATAGAATCCTAAACGACCTTGGCGATTCAATGCGATTGATCGCTGATCTAAAATTCTCGTGTACACCATTCTTGTCATTAAATCTTTAAATTCGTCATCTGAAAGTTTAGGCATTTTTTCTTCATTAACTACTTTACCTTCTTCATTCAGAATTTGAAACGTCGGGAACTGCTCTGCTACTTTTTCATTAGTACGTTTCAAAAATCTCACCTCTTCCTTTCTTTTCAACACATAATATTTTGATGTATAAGTTTCGGATTAAATAACTGAATCCGAAGTTAAATTGCACCTATCCTTACATTACCCGTTCTGTAAATAAATTAACCTTTTTAAAAGCAAAAAAGAAAACTGTTATACTGAAAAGCAATGTAACGATTAGTACAATTCTTTATCTGCCCTTATCTTATCGCAATAATTGAATACGGTCAATCACTTTGCTTTAAATACTTAACAAATAATTAAACTTTATAGTTTAAAAACTAATTACTTGTGAACTGTTTCACTTTATTTTTTCAATCTGTATTACAATATGAGTACACTGTGTAATACAGTCAAACATCGCAACCATCACATTCTCACTCTTTGTTAAAAACATCACATTTTTGTTATAGTATATCTTCCTCTCTCAGTTAGTAGTTTAGCAAGTAGTAAACGTTATTATAAAGTTTAAATTTTTATTATTTTCAGATTTTTTGTTAACGTATGTCAAACAAACGACTTAAGCTATTACCAATAGTTTTTGCCGTTATATAAAAAGACGCGCGCAAACAATCAGCTGTTTACGTGCGTCTTTTTATCCTATCTTTATGACTGATCAACTTACTATCAAACTTTAATTTAAATTTATGAGCGAATACCTTACTCTTCGTAAGAAATATTCAAATCTGATTGCTCATAGAACTGACGCTTCGCTTCATTAAATGCATCTGTTTCTTCATTAAACAATTGATTTTTTTCAACGACAACTTGATACTGTGCATTTACTTCATCCACTTGTTCAGAAAATGTTGCTTCTTCTAAATCTTCTTGTTTAAGTAACTCATACAGTTCTTTATCAAGGGTAAGTGACGTTTTATAGGCTTCGTTTAATTCAACAAAAGCATCATAGCGCTGGTTCATTTCTTCAATCATAGTTTCAGCTGCTGTTTTTAATTCCGCTTCTTCTAATTCAGCAACAAGCGGGACGACTTTATCGAATTCTTCTTTAGCATTGTCAATGCTTGCGCGTTCGTTACCGGTTAATGTCTCACGTTCTTCAATTGTTGTAATAGCTTCATCAGCTAATGTTTTAATTTCTTCATATTGATCAATACCTAAATCACTAATGTCCTGATAAATCTCTTGTTCTTGTTGTTCGAGTTCACTAATAGGTTGTTGCTGCTCAACAAATCCCACTTCAAGTTCAACCGATTTTTCTAAATGCTGATAAATTTCTTCTTGGGTAGACTCACCTGAACATGCTGTTAACATGACGGCACTAAGTAGTCCAGCTAATACTAGTTTTAATCGCACGTCTTTATCCTCCATTCATTCTGCCCTTTTTTCATATGCAGATTACATTATAACATAGGATGATAGTGTAAAAACAGCAAAAAATCTCTATTGTCGTAAGAACCCACGTGCTAAACCTTCATGTTCCCTTTTCATAGCTAGCTTTAAAACGAATGTTTACCTTTATCGTTAAAAATGTGTTACACTATGTTACAGTCGATTGTTCGTGATGAAAGAATTTATATGTTAGAGGAGAATTTATATGTTAACAATGAAAGAAATCGTTAGAGAAGGACACCCTGCTTTACGCGAAGTTGCGAAAGAAGTGGACCTTCCACTTAGTGCTGAAAACAAACAAATATTATCAGATATGCTTCAGTTCGTTAAAAACTCTCAAGACCCTGAATTAAGTGAAAAATATGATTTACGTCCTGGCGTGGGTGTTGCTGCACCTCAGTTAGGTTTAAATAAACGCATGTTAGCGGTCCATTTTGAAGACTTAAAAGGACAGTTGTATAGCGATGGTTATATTAACCCTAAGATCATCAGTCACTCAGTAGAACAAACATATATTTCTACTGGAGAAGGCTGTCTTTCTGTTGACCGCGAAGTTCCTGGTATCGTTCCGCGTCACAAACGGATTACCGTAAAAGCAACGACACTTTCAGGTGAAGAAGTGACATTACGCTTAAAAGGTTATGTTGCCGTTGTATTCCAACACGAAATCGACCACTTAAACGGCATCATGTTTTATGACCATATCAATGAAGAAAATCCATTATCACCACCACAAAACGCTACACCATGTGATGTGGAATAATAAATTTTTTTATCGAGTATAAGGGAGAAAATGATGGTTTACACTAGTCTTGCAGGAAGTTTTCCAGTCGGTCCTGAGATGTTACTGTTTTCAAAAAGCCCAATTCGTACTATACTATAAGTATAAGGGTTGGATCGGATTATTAGTTTTTGCTTTTTGAAAGGAGCTGTTTCACATGTTAAGACGGCTAAGAGAAAAGCTTCGCAAGAAATGGAAAAGATTATTAAACCAAAATCGTGTCCCTAATGCTTAAGTATAAACAGACAAATACAAAGAAAAATTAAGGAGAGATGAAATGATATTTAAAGTATTATATCAAGAATTAGCATCTGAAGTACCTGTTAGAGAAAATACTCATTCTCTATACATTGAAGCATCAAACGAGCGTGACGTACGCTACAAACTAAAAGATCGCGGCATCAACATTGAGTTTATCCAAACTCTTGAAGGCGAGCACTTAGCTTACGAAGAGCAGTCTGAAGATTATATATTGGAGACGGTATAACCGATGAAATTTGTAAAAAATGATCAAACAGCTGTGTTTGCCATTGGCGGTTTAGGCGAAATTGGTAAAAACACATATGGCGTTCAATTCCAAGATGAAATTATCCTTATTGATGCAGGGATCAAATTTCCAGAAGATGAACTGTTAGGTATCGATTACGTAATACCTGACTATACGTATTTAATCCAAAATCAAGATAAAATTAAAGGTCTGTTTATACTCATGGTCACGAAGACCATATCGGCGGTATCCCATACTTGCTAAAAGAAATAAATATCCCTATTTACGCTGGTAAATTAGCGATGGGTCTCATTAAAAACAAACTGGATGAACACGGCTTATTACGTTCAGCCAAACTAAATATCTATCAAGAAGAAGATATCATCAAGTTCAGAAAAACATCGGTGTCATTCTTTAGAACAACCCACAGTATTCCTGATTCTTACGGTATCGTCGTTAAAACACCACCAGGAAACATTGTGCATACCGGTGACTTTAAATTTGACTTCACCCCAGTTGGTGAACCAGCCAACTTAGCTAAGATGGCTGAAATCGGCAAAGAAGGCGTGTTATGCTTACTGTCAGATTCAACGAATGCTGAAGTGCCAGGATTTACGATGTCCGAGCGTGTCGTTGGACAAAGTATTAATGATATCTTCAGCCGTGTGGACGGACGGGTAATTTTTGCGACATTCGCATCAAATATTTATCGTCTCCAACAAATGGTTGAAGGCGCCGTTAATCATAATCGTAAAGTAGCTGTGTTTGGTCGTAGTATGGAGAACTCCATTGCCATTGGCCGCGAACTTGGCTATATTAACGCACCAGATGATACATTTATTGAACATCATCAAATCAATCGCTTACCAGCGAATGAAGTGACCATTCTTTGTACGGGTTCACAAGGTGACATGGCAGCCTTATCACGGATTGCCAATGGGACGCACCGTCAAATTTCAATTATTCCTAATGATACGGTTGTCTTTAGTTCTTCGCCTATCCCAGGTAACACATTAAGCGTCTCACGTATGATTAACAGTCTTTATCGTGCCGGTGCTGAAGTGATTCACGGACCACTGAATGATATTCATACATCTGGTCACGGGGCACAAGAAGAACAAAAATTAATGTTACGTCTTTTACGTCCTCGTTTCTTCATGCCTATTCACGGTGAATACCGCATGCAAATGGAACACGTGAAACATGCAGTGAGTTGTGACGTACCACAAGAGAACTGTTTCGTTATGGACAATGGAGATGTCCTCGCTTTAGGTAAGGATCATGCCCAACTTGCAGGTAAAATCCCTTCAGGTTCTGTCTACATTGACGGTAGCGGCATTGGCGACATCGGAAACATTGTGTTACGCGATCGTCGCATTCTATCCGAAGAAGGTCTCGTGATTGTTGTTGTCAGCATCAACATGAAAGAATTCAAGATTGCTTCTGGTCCAGATATCATTTCACGCGGATTTGTTTATATGCGCGAATCTGAAGATCTAATCAATGAAGCACAGAAACTTGTAGAGAAACACGTATCTAAAGTAATGGAAAGAAAAACGACCCAATGGTCTGAAATTAAAAACGAAATTACTGATACGATTCAACCTTTCTTATTCGAAAAAACAAAACGCCGTCCAATGATTTTACCAATCATTATGGAAGTATAATTAAAACAAGCACCAGAGAGAAGCGTATTTTCTCACTGGTGCTTGTTCTTTGTTTTTTAATTTGTATGAGTCATCGTCACTATCAAAAAATGAAACAAAAATAAACATCTTGATGCATAAGACACCAAGACGCTTATTTTAATCTTCAATTACGAGTTGTTTTTCAAAGCGAGAAATATCTTTATCTGCCCCAATGATGACGAGTGTATCGCCTTCTTTAATTTGTTCGGTGGCCATCGGTGAGACATTAATATCATTGGAATTTGTTGACTTAATTGCGACAACGTTACAACCATAATTCGCTCGAATATCTAAATCAACAAGGGTTCTTCCAATAATTTTCTTGCCTGCTTTAATCTCAACAATACTATGATCATCTGATAATTCTAGGTGATCCAAAATGTTACTAGAAATAATCGAATGGGCGATCTTCTTACCCATGTCTCGCTCAGGGTGAATGACTTGATCAGCACCAATTTTCGTGAGTACTTTTTCATGATAATCATTTTGAGCTTTAACGGTAATCTTTTTAATTCCTAACTCTTTTAACATGAGCGTCGTTAAAATACTCGCTTGAATATCTTCACCAATCGCTACAATGACATGATCTATATTCCTAATCCCTAATTCCTTCAACACTTTTTCATCCGTTGCATCAGCGATAACGGCATGGGATGCAATGTTACGGTATTCATTTACTTTCGCTTCTGTTGAGTCAATCGCCAGAACATCCATACCCTCTTTACTTAGTTCACGACAAATACTTCCTCCAAAACGTCCTAAGCCTATAACGGCAAATTCTCGTTTCATATAAACCAACCTCCTCTACACTATCCAATATCCAGTCTAGCATACTCTAGAAAAATGACAATAATAATTGATCCGATTTCTTTTAAAAAGAACCCAAAGGCTGTCATTCTCTGCCTTTAGGTTCTCATAAACTATAGTTCGTCTAACATTTCAAATTGAGACTTCACGAGATGATAATACTCGCCTTCGTGTTGGATTAATGCATCGTGATTACCTTGTTCTAAAATCTTACCGTGCTCAAGTACGATAATATTATCGGCTTCTCGAATCGTTGATAAGCGATGGGCGATCATAATCGCTGTTCGGCCTTTTAATAATTTCCTTAGCGCTTCTTGAATCTTCATTTCTGCTTCAGTATCAATACTTGCTGTTGCCTCATCTAAGATTAAAATCTTCGGATTTGCTAGCAAGGCGCGTGCGAATGACAATAGTTGACGCTCACCTGCTGATAATATATTCCCTCGCTCTTCTACTTCTGTGTGATAGCCGTTGGCAAGTCGCAGAATAAAATCATGTGCCCCAACAATTTTAGCTGAGTCCATAACCTCTTCATCTGTTGCTTCTGGACGCCCAAAGCGAATATTCTCCATAATTGAACCGGAGAAAATAAAGGTATCTTGTAACACGACACTAATATGCGACCGTAAACTTTGCACCTTCATATCACGTAAATCATGACCATCAATCATGACCCGTCCTTCAGTCGGGTCATAGAAACGACTAATAAGGTTGGCGATGGTAGATTTACCTGAGCCGTATGCCCGACTAGTGCGACTGTTGTCCCCGGCTTAATATCAAGCGAAATATCATGTAATGCAATCCGTTCATCATCATAAGAGAACCGAACATGATCAAAGGTAATATGACCCGTCATATCAGTAAATGGTTTCGCATCATGTTTTTCATCAACATTAGGCTGCTCATCTAGGAATTCAAAAATACGTTCAGACGACGCCATGGCAACTAATAATTGATTATAAATTTGTCCTAACCGAGAAATAGGTTCCCAAAACATACCGAGATAAAAGGCAAATGATACAAACACACCGACCGAAATCGTTTCATTGATAATAAGATGGGAGCCATAAGCGATTAATATAACCGTTCCAACCGCATTGCTCATTTCTACAAATGGACCAAAATAGGCACTCTTTTTCATTGCCAGACGTTCTTTTTCAAAGTTATTCGCATTAACACCGTTAAAGTATTGTGTATTCTCTTCTTCTTGAATAAAGGACTGCGTGATACGAATCCCTTGAATACTTTCGTTCAAGTGTGAATTCAGACGTGATTTCTGTAATCTTACATCTTGCCAACTACGTCGTATATTACGACGTAGTTTCGTTGAAATATAAAACATGATTGGTAAAATCACTAGGACTGCTAACGCCAGTTGCGGACTTAAAAAGAATAAAATTGCCACGATACCGACGAGCATCATCACGTCCATCAACAAGTTGATAATACCATTGGTAAAGAGTTCTTGAAGTGAGTTGACATCATTTAAAATCCGCACAAGGATTGAACCGGCTGAACGATTATCAAAAAAGTTATGCGATAAACGTTGCACGTGTGAAAACAATTCTTTTCTTAAATCGTAAATGGTTTTCTGTCCAAGTGTGTTAACAATTTTAATCCGGTAGCGGTTCGCCAAGTAATTCGCTAAATATAATACGGCAATACCGATGATTAAATACGTCAGTAAACTTGTATCACGATTCGCAATAGCTTTGTCAACAACGTAATCACCAATAAGGATCGGGACGGTTAACCTCACAATCATATTGACAAGCATCGCAACCATTGCCATCGGGACAAGTGTTTTCATATAAGGTTTTAAATAGTGTAAAAGACGAGCCATCTGTTGCCAGTTAAACGGTTTTTCTACCGCTGCTTCTTGTGGATAAAAGAATCGTTTGTTATAGGCACTGTCTGCTGAAATTTTCTTTAGTTTCGCCATCATGTGTCACTCCTTTCTTCCTATAGTTCACCCATGATTTGTTTTTTATCTTGGTACTGAATATCGTAGATGCGTTGATACGGTCCGCCATTGTTTAGCAACATATCATGGACGCCACGTTCAACAATCTCGCCATCTTCTAAAACGAGAATTTCATCCGCATGCTTTAATGAAGAAATACGGTGGGCAATAATAAACGTTGTTCGACCTTGCATGACTTCTTTTAAAGCACGTTGAATTTGAAACTCCGTTTCCATATCAACAGCAGAGGTGGCATCGTCTAACACTAAGATGCTTGGATTAATGAGTAACGCTCGCGCAATCGAAATCCGTTGACGCTGCCCACCACTTAAGCCCATTCCTCGCTCGCCTAGCATCGTGTCATACCCTTTTGGCATATCCATAATAAATTCATGTGCTTGCGCGCGTTTGGCGGCTGCGATAATTTCTTCCATTGAAACATCCGGATTACCGTAAGCAATGTTTTCTTTAATCGTTGTTGAAAATAAGAACGGCTCTTGTAAGACAAAGCCGATGTGACGTCTTAATGCTTTTAAATCATAATCCGACACATCTTTTCCATCAATATACACATGCCCCTCAACCGGTTCGTAAAATCGAGTCATCAGCTGCGTAATACTTGATTTTCCCGCTCCGGTTGAACCAATTAAACCAATTACTTTTCCTTGCGGAACATGAAAAGAAATATCTTTTAATGCCGCATCATCATCTTCGGTATATTTTAACGTTACATGATCGAATACAACATCCCCTTTTATGTGCACATCCGCTAAAGCTGAATCTTTTGATGTAATCGATTCATCTGCTTCTAAAATATCTAATAGACGCTCACCCGCAGCTTTTGCTTGTGAAAACTGGTTCACAATAAAACCAAGGTGCATCAGCGGGCCAATAATATAGTTGACTAAACTAAAGAAAGCAACGAGCTCACCAAGAGAAAGTTGGTCATTCATCACGAGCCAACCACCAAAAATAAGTAAAGAAATCATCGCTAAATTACCGATAAACTCCATGAACGGGAAGTACTTCGCCCAGATTGAGGCTGTCGTAATGTTGACTTCCTGATACTTTTTGTTGTCAGTCGTAAAACGGTCAATTTCAAAATCTTCTTTAGATAACGATTTGATCGTATTCATCCCACTGACATTCTCTTGAATACGTGTATTCAAGTTACCGAGCGACTTACGAATCGATCGAAAAGCCGGGTGAACCTCTGAATCGAATTTCCTTACGACAATGATAAGAAATGGCATCACAGCCATCGTCACCAGTGCCAACGGTACAGAGTAATAAAACATGACGACTAAACTTGTCACCATTAAAAATATGACGCGAATTAGTTCCTTAAAGCCTGCGGCTAAGAAAAACTTAAACCCTTCAACATCCATCGTTAAACGCGACATTAAGTCCCCTGTCCGTGCGTTATCATAGTATGTAAATGATAAACGTTGTAATTTCCGGTATAAGGCATCCCGTAAGTGATACACTGAAGTCACACCAAATAAATCTCCTAAATACTGCTGGGTAAAATTAGCCACGCCTTTTACCATCATTAACACAAGAAAACCAATCGATAAGACAGGTATGAGATCATAATCTCCAGCTAAAATAACATCATCGATGGTAATTTGAAGCACCACTGGATAAATAACTGTAATCGCTGTCACAATCAAAACAAAAACAAGTGACAGTAAAAAGTATCGTTTATAAGGCCAATAAAATGCTTTTAATTTCTTAAAAATATCCATATGAATTCCCTCCTCTTCACAATTTGTCTTTTACTAATATATCGGGTATCGAAATAAATTACTAGTAGTTTGCCTTACTTTTTGTAAAAATCTAAAAAATCAGTCATAGGAATCAGACATTATTTTTCATTCAATAGACATTCTTCTTCAAAATGTTATGTTTATCGCCGGTTAAAATCGGGTATATCTTCAGAGAAACTTAACGAAAAGGAGAACGTCTATGTCATTTAATCTTGAAGGTATTACAGAAGTTGCACTTGGGATCGGGCTCAAGCTCATCCTCCTATTCATTGCGTATGCGATTATTAACCCAATCGGAAGGAAAATCATCTCAAAAATCCTCCACTCATCTACTAATAAGAAAAAGATATCCGAAGCAAGAGTTTTAACACTAGAGAAATTATTAATCAATATCTATTCTTACATACTGATTTTCATTTTCATTACGATGATTTTTGGTGTGTTCGAACTAGAAATCGGCCCATTAATTGCTAGTGCCGGTGTCGTCGGTTTAGCGATAGGTTTCGGTGCCCAAGGCCTCGTCAGTGACGTAGTCACAGGATTCTTTATTCTGTTAGAAAAACAAATTGAAGTAGGAGAATATGTCACAACGGCTGGTTATGACGGGATTGTTGAAGAGCTTGGTTTACGCACAACCCAAATTAGAAGTTTTTATGGTACACTTAACTTTATTCCGAATCGCCACCTTGAAGGAATCAGTAATCACTCTCGAGGTACGATGCGCGCACTTGTCGATATTGGCATCAGTTATAATGATAATATTGATCACGCGATGCAAGTGTTACAACACGTTTGTGAGGCATTTAGCACGGATGAACGTTTTGTCGATGGCCCACAAGTCATCGGGGTTCAATCATTAGGAAGCTCTGATGTGGTTTTACGGATTATCGGCCAAACACAAAATATGGAACAGTGGCAATGTGAGCGCGATATGCGTAAAGCTATCAAAGAAGCTTTTGACCAAAACGGGATTGAAATCCCTTTCCCTCAACAAGTCACGCATATCGTAAAAGAAGAGGCTTAAGTTAGCGTTAACCGCTACAAGTGATTTGAAAGTTAAAGCAAAAAGAGTAGGTAAAGGTAAATACTCATATTTAAAAGGATGAGCCGTTGCTCATCCTTTTAATCTTTCTGATCTTCATTACCTACTGTCACGAGGACTGTCCTATTTCATCGTTAAATCGCGTAGTGTTCTGTGCACTAAATCAACACCTACTTGTAATGCCCGCTCATCCGGATTTAATTTCGCATGATGGAGTCCAAAAGCTGAATCAACCCCTAACCAAAACATAAACCCAGGTATGTCTTTAAGGAAATAACCAAAGTCTTCGCCGGTCATTGCCTCTTGTGCTTCGACGTACGTCAAACCACTGGATTGTACCGTTTCTTTAAACCGTTCAACAAATCGTTCATCGTTATATACCCCGTAATAATTTGAACCATAATCAATGTCAATGTCACAGTGGTGACTGATTTCAAAGGCGCGGGCAAACGCTTCGATTTCTGTTTTAATCGTTTGAATGGTATTTGGATCGGTCGTTCGAATCGTACCTTCTAATCGCGCGGTTTCAGCGATAATATTTTGAACCGTACCCGCTGTCATTTTCCCAACTGTGAGCACTGCCCCTTCTATGGGATTGGTTCGCCTTGACACAATTTGTTGAACCGATACAAGAAACGTACTTGCTGCTACAGCCATATCATGCGTTAAATGTGGATAGCCGCATGCCCACCCTTTCCTTTAAAAACAATGAACAGTTCACTCGTATTCGCAAATAATAAGCCTGGTTTAGTAGATACCGTCCCAACAGGCAGCTCTGGTGCGATATGCAAACTAAAAATTTCATCAACCTTAAGAGATTGAAAGTCCGATGTCGAAAGGATTGGTTGAGCGCCGCCTGGTCCTTCTTCTGCTGGCTGAAAAATAAACACAACATCATCTTGTAAAGGCTCATCCATTATTTTTTCTAACACCCCTAAAGCAATCGTCATATGAAAATCGTGACCACAGGCGTGCATGAAACCTGGATGCGTTGATTGATAAGGTAGCCCTGTCTGTTCATCAATCGGCAAACCGTCCATATCCGCGCGGTAGGCCATTGTTTTTTTAGAATTCGTGCCAGATACTTTCACAAACAGACCTGTTTTCCATTTAATTATATCGACGCGGTCATCTTTGATTGTGTCAATGTAGTTAAGCAGAAATTGTTGTGTTTTCACTTCCTTAAATCCTTGTTCTGGTATTTGATGCAAGTGTTGCCGTACGTTATGTAAATCCAATGTCTTCTCCTCCTTACGATCACGTCGTGCTCTTTTTAACTCTTCAGCTGTCTCTTGGGACATGTAACAGAAAAAAGCAGGAGTCGCCTCCCGCTTTTAGTCTCCGTCATCATTTCACTATTAGTCGTTTAATTTACGCAATGCTTGCATAATTTCTGTTTTCACTTTCGTCTTATCATCGATTTCTTTTAAGACACGTGCAGGCGTCCCACCAACAACGGTGTTAGCTGGCACGTCTTTTGTCACAATCGCACCTGCCGCAACAACAGCACCTTCACCAATCCTCACGCCTTCTAAAACAACCGCATTGGCACCGATCACAACCCCATCTTCAACGACAACAGGTTCCGCTGATGGCGGCTCAATAACTCCCGCTAATACAGCACCTGCACCAACGTGGCAATTTTTCCCGACAGTTGCACGACCACCAAGTGTCGCGTTCATATCAATCATCGTACCTTCACCAATCACAGAACCAATATTAATAACGGCCCCCATCATAATAACCGCCCCATCACCAATGTCGACTTGATCACGAATGATGGCACCTGGTTCAATACGGGCATTGAATTGCTTGAAATCGACCATTGGAATCGCTGAATGGCGACGATCATTTTCAACAACATAATCACTGATTGATTTTTCATTTGACTCTAAGTCTTTTTTAACAAGATCCCATTCTCCGAACAACACGCCTGTTTTTGATTCAACAAACGCCTGCACCCCTTCAGAAAATGTGATCGTATCTAATGCGTCACCTTTTACATATACCTTTACCGGTGTCGCTTTTTTACTTTCTGAAATAAATGTAATAATATCTTCTGCATTCATTTTGTTCATACTTTTTCCCCCTCTAGATTCACTAGTGTTACTTTACCAAAAAACGATTTGGTTTGACAAGTCTATTTTTTGAAAACTCACACATCTTTAAACAACGCCTTATTGATGTGTATATATTTATTCATTTCTTTTAGTACCGCACGTCTCGTTAGGATACCGTCAAAGTCTCCTTGTTTATTCACAACAGCGATATAAGGATGATCAATCAAATGTTTCAAACAACGCAAGAAATGTTCTGAAGGTAAAACCGTTGGAATATCCGTATCCATCACTTCATTAACGGTCACCTCTGATAATCGTTCCATCTCAAACCGTTCAATACCTAAAATCTCATTTAATATGACATTTTTGCTGATAATTCCGTGAAACTGATAATGCATATCCAACACTGGCACAGATGAATAACCAGATCTAACCAAAATAAGTAAGGCATGCTCCAGTGGATTATTGATTTGAACATGGGCTACTTTTTCTGATGATACCATTAAAGATTCCGCTGTTAACTGTAGTAAAGGTAAAGATTTAACTAAGCTCATGGCTGACAACTCCTTTGAATCGCTAATCACTCACATCTCTAAGTGTATCATAAGACGCGTGAAATAAGAAATAAAGTCACCCGTGATTTTAACGTTTCATGCGACAAAAATCTAGGCCGCTTAATTGACAAAAGAATCAAACAAATCATAGTTTTTCCTACTATTTCATGGTAAAATAAACATCAAGCATGTTTAAATAGACAGTCATATTATTTTAAGGGGGTCTGACTTATATGAAACCATCAGTCAATGACGTTGCTCAAGCACTTTTTGTCATAAATCGTCATGCCAAAACTGCCATTGATCCAAAGGGGCTATACACGTTAAAAAAACAAGCGATTGATCAATTACTAAAAACAAATCAAGCTAAGAAAATGGGTCTTCAATATTCAAAACGTCCTAAACTCTCCTGCCAACACTCCACATTACTTGTGAAAGTAGGACAATATTTCTTCCATATTCCACCTACCAAACAAGATTTTAAAACGTTCGAGCACCTCGGTGAGTTAGATCAAAATTATCGTAATCCACAAGTAAGGATGTCTTTAAAGCAGGCCAAGCGTATACTCAACACATACTTAGGCATCACAGAACCTACCCAACCCTCCAAGAAAAAATCAACGTATATGCCTTCCTTACTTGGGCGGTGGAATTATGCCTACCATAAACAAGATAAACGCTAATGATTTACTAGAGTAATGTCTATTATGCTTATTAACAACAAGAAAGGTCGATGTCTTATGCCTAAACCTATTAACTCAGCTGTTGAAGCCATTGAGTTATCCGGAATTCGGAAATTTTTTAACCTTGTACAAGATAAAGAAGATATTTTATCACTGACTATAGGACAACCTGACTTCTCCACACCCGAATCAGTAAAACAAGCCGCTAAAGACGCACTTGACGCCAATAAGACAACGTATACGCAAAATCAAGGATTATATGAATTGCGCGACAAAGTGAGTCAGTACATAAATGATCTATACGGGACACATTGGTGTGCGAATCAAGTACTTGTGACTGTTGGTGCCTCACAAGCGATTGATATCGCGCTAAGAACTTTGTTAGTTCCTGGAGATGAAGTGATTTTGCCCTCCCCGATTTATCCGGGTTATGAACCGTTGATTACCCTTCAACATGCAAAGGTTGTAGCTATTGATACTACCCCTACAGCCTTTAAGTTAACGGCTGACGCATTGGAACAGGCGATTACCGACAAAACAAAGGTTGTCATCTTACCGTATCCGTCGAATCCAACCGGTGTGACCTTAACTAAAGATGAGTTAGCCGCGATAAAAGATGTCGTAGTAAAACACGACCTTTATTTAATTACTGACGAAATATACAGCACCATTTCTTTTGATGCCCCCCATGTCTCCATGGCTGTTTTCGAAGAGTTAGCCGAACGGTTAATCGTCATTAACGGTCTATCGAAATCCCATGCGATGACAGGTTTTCGAATTGGGTTCTTATTTGGTCCGCTTCACTTAATGGATCAATTTACGAAAGTATTGCAGTATAATGTCTCGTGCGCAACCTCTACTAGTCAATATGCCGCTCTTAACGCTGTAACGGAGGCAAAGGATGCGCCTAACAAAATGTGCGAGGCTTATTTAGACAGACGTAATTATGTCTATCATCGTCTTCAAGCCATGGGAATTGACGTTGTAAAGCCAGGTGGCGCCTTTTATTTTATGTTTAAAATAAATGACCCACGTCCATCCTTCGATCTGGCGCTTGATTTAGTAGAACAAGCACACGTTGCATTTGTACCAGGCTCCAGTTTTGGACGTTTTGGTGAAGGTTACCTACGGCTATCTTATGCTTATAGTCTAGATACTTTAAAAGAAGGACTCGATCGTCTCGAACGTTATTTATCACCTAACCCCTAAAAAACGGTTG